>CBDUMS010000045.1:0-27682 GCA_965368405.1 uncultured Cyclobacteriaceae bacterium | reverse complement strand
ACAAGAAGTTTGGATCCGGTAATAAAACCCTGCATAACGTGGTAGGAGGCCTGGGTGTTCAGGAAGGATTTGGAGGAGACCTTCGTGCGGGGTTGCCTTGGCAATCGGTGCACGACGGAGACAACTATCAGCACGAGCCGCAGCGCCTCAATGTGATCATTGAAGCCCCAGTAGATGAGATGAGCAAGATCCTTCAAAAGCACGAGTCCATAAAGCACTTATGCGATAATGAGTGGATCTACCTCTTTGCTATGAATGATGAGGGTAAGGTAGCCTACAAATACATTGGCAACCTGGAATGGGAGCTCGTTTAACCGAGCGTTTTAGAAGATAGAATAAAAGAGCTGTTTTAATCATGGTCTGTAATAGTTTTTAATTTAATGCAATTATTAAACTCGCAACAAATTGAATGGCTGCTACTGGAGCCCAGATACGTTCTATCTTACTTGGTGTTATTGTATTCATAACTGTTCCTATTAAAAAAAACACAGTTATAACCCAAATCCCGATTCTTGATATTGATTTTAATTGGGAAAAGTATAACTCGGCTTCTGATAATACAAGCATTGAAATAAATGCTAATACTATCATATTTAAAATTGCAACGATTCTTAATTTCGGTGGATACTTACCCGGATATTTTCCTCCCATAGAAGCTTCTCCCCACGGAACACCAGCAGCTAAACATCCCTGAAAAATGATTACAATCCCAGTTAATGCGGTAAAAATTATGGCTGATATTATTACTAACATATCTAAAACTTAATAATAAAATTCAAATAGCACACAACTACAGGATAAGTATAACCCGTTTCTCTTTATCTGTCTTAGGATAAAAGGAGGTTGCCTATTGGTAAAACAGTAGTATCTAATCTTGAAACCGAAAAAAATAGGCTGAGTGGCGATGCTAAGACTATTTCGAGTTCTTGCCCAGTTATGGGAATGAAGAGTTATTGGCTTAATGAGTAGTTATTTTTCAGCTCTGACGTAAGATTTTTTCTATTTTCCTACCTTTTGCTAGTTCGTCCACTAGTTTATCTAAGTATCTAACCTGCTTGGTTAGAGGAGTCTCAATGTCTTCGATGCGATAGCCACAGATTACCCCTTTGATGAGATCTGCATTAGTATTTAGCTTTGCTCTTTCAAAGAATGTGACGAAGGTAACTTTTTCCTGGATTAGCTTTTCTAATTCATTTTTATCAAATCCCGTCAGCCATTCGATTACTTTATGAAGTTCATCTTTTGTACGGCCCTTATTCTCAACCTTTGTAATGTAGTGAGGGTATACGGATGCAAAAGTCAGCTTTGCTATTTTCGCATCGTGTTCTGGAGTTGTCGTCATCACTAATTTTTTTGCTACTCAGAAATTAGAATATACTAACAGGTGCTACGGCCTATATTAAAAGACTTCTCTAGCGACTTACTTCCTGCCACTTGAAAAGCACGCTATCCACATTTGGTATGCCCACAGCTCTTGCAGTTGAGGCAGCCTTCTTCATAAATCAAGGCATTCTCTCCGCACTCAGGGCATTCGTTCCTTCGAGGTTCTGTGCCATCGGGTATAAACTTCTTTAGGGCGCGAGCTACCCCGTTTTTCCAGGTGTTTAGCGACTCGTCGTTAAGGTGAAGGTTGTTAACCATATCTACCACATAAGGTAGGGGCATCCCATGACGCAATACACCAGAAATCAGCTTGGCGTAGTTCCAATATTCCGGGTTAAATGATCGTGACAAACCTTCTATGGTAACCTTATATCCGTCCTTGTCTTTATACTGCAGATTGTACTGGCTACGCTCTCCTTCAAGTTTCTCCTTAATAACCCAGGCATTTTCGAGCCAGGTTGGTACAAACAGAAAGTCTTCTGCGGGGCCGGTAAAAATTTCGTAAGGTCGGTCGTTAAAGGTCCCGACAACGGCTACCCATTTCTCATGGTTATTTTGAAAACGTACAATTTCGGCTTCGAGCATTTTAGGCCTCTTAGGCGCATCGTGTTCCACCACCACATTTTCTACTTCCTCTTTTTCTTTTTTATCGTTCGAAACAAGAACACCCGAGCGAGAGCCATCGCGATAAACAGTAATGCCTTTACAGCCACTTTCCCATCCCGTTTTATAAATTTCTCCTACCAAATCTTCACTGGTATTTTCGGGGATGTTCACGGTAACGCTAATAGAGTGGTCTACCCATTTCTGGATTTTACCTTGAAGCTTTACTTTCTTCACCCAATCCACATCATTAGCGGTTGCTTTATGATAAGGCGATAGCTCAATCAGTTTATTGAGGGAGGTGTCATCCATTTTCGACACCTCATCAGGGTCGTAACCATTAACCTTGAGCCAGGTATTAAAGTTATGATGGAATACCTGATACTCTTCCCAATGGTCGCCTACTTCGTCAACCATGTCGGTACGAGCATCGCGATCGTTAGGGTTTATTTTTCGACGTCGTTTATACGATACCATAAATACAGGCTCAATACCCGACGTTGTCTGGGTCATTAAGCTGGTGGTGCCGGTCGGGGCTATAGTGAGCAAAGAGATATTTCTTCTACCGTACGACAGCATATCTTGGTAAAGCTGTGGGTCAGCCTCTTTAATTCTGTTGATAAACGGATTTTCCTGCTCTTTTACTGCATCGAATACGAGAAATGCACCACGGTCTTTGGCTAATTCAACGGATGATCGGTACGCTTCAACCGCAAGTGTTTTGTGCACCTCTTCAGAAAAGTTAATCGATTCATCAGAACCATATTGTAAGCCTAAGGCGGCAAGCATATCACCTTCTGCGGTAATGCCTACCCCAGTTCGGCGACCTTGTAAAGCTTTTTTGCGAATGTTCTCCCATAATCGTACTTCAACAGCCTTAATCTCTTCCGCTTCAGGGTCTAATTCAATTTTTTTAATGATCTTATCAATCTTTTCCACTTCCAGATCGATGATATCATCCATAATTCTTTGTGCCGAGCGAACGTGGTCTTTAAACTTGGTAAAATCGAATTTAGCGGCACTGGTAAAAGGAGAGTTTACATAGCTATAAAGGTTCAAGGCGAGTAGTCGGCAGCTATCGTAAGGGCAAAGGGGAATTTCGCCACATGGGTTAGTAGAGGTTGTCGTAAAGCCCTCATCCGCATAACAGTCCGGCACCGATTCTTTAATTATGGTATCCCAGAATAAAATTCCAGGCTCTGCCGATGACCAAGCATTATGGACGATTTTGCTCCACAATGCTGCTGCATCAATTTCTTTGGTCACTGCTGGGTTAGCAGAATTAATCGGGTATTGCTGTACATAGGTTTTACCATTGATGGCAGCATCCATAAATTCGTTGTCGATTCTAACCGACACATTCGCTCCTGTAACCTTGGTTCCGTCTAACTTGGCATCTATAAAGTGTTCTGCGTCAGGGTGCTTAATCGAAATGCTTAACATAAGCGCTCCCCTTCTACCATCTTGCGCAACCTCTCTTGTTGAGTTAGAAAAACGCTCCATGAAGGGTACTACTCCTGTAGAGGTAAGTGCGCTATTCATTACAGCACTACCGGAAGGCCGGATATGTGAAAGATCATGGCCAACACCACCTCTACGCTTCATTAACTGCACCTGTTCCTGGTCGGTCTTCATAATGCCACCATAGGAATCGGAGTTGCCTTCATTGCCAATCACAAAACAATTAGACAGCGAGGCAATTTGAAAATGATTCCCAATGCCCGTCATTGGCCCTCCTTGTGGTACAATATATTTAAAGCCCTTTATCAGATTGTAAACATCGTTAGCCGACATTGGATGAGGGTACTTCGCTTCGATACGTGAAATTTCTTTAGCCAGACGCTGATGCATCTCATCGGGGTTAGACTCATAGATATTACCATGAGAATCTTTTAATGCATACTTACTTACCCACACATTCGCTGCGAGTTCGTCGCCATTAAAATACTCTTTCGATTTCTCTACAACTTCATCATAATCGTATGCTACAGGCTGTGCTTCAGCCTGATCTGTTTTGTTTGCTTCTAAAGTAATTTCTAATTGCGCTCCTTTGTTCGCTGTACTCGACATAATAATTATAGGTTATAGGCTCAAAAACTAGTAAAAATCGTTGTGACTCGGGCAACCAAATACGACCAATGTAAAGATAGATTACATGTCATCAGCTATTGCTGACTCAGGTCATAATTCTTTTAAATTTATGCAAAAAGACCTAATTTTTGAAAGGTAAAAAAGTGCCCCAATTTCATAGAAAACAAGGCTTTTTAAACTTAATGAGTTGATGGCTAATGGCTTATATTTGGCTGATTAAATAAGAAGTTCTATCTGTATTGCTCAAAAAAAATTTGATATTTTTTTAATTATTTTTCACTGCAATTTTTTTAGAATCCATAACAGAATTTTGGCAATAGGATTTAGGAGATTTTAAGTCGGGTTCTAAGCGTAATAATTAGCATATTTGTCACGTAAAAAATTAATCGATTAATGGATAAACAAGCAATAACCGACTACATAGAGAACAATAAGCAACGATTTTTAGATGAACTCTTTGAATTGTTGAGATTGCCTTCAGTTAGTGCAGACGAAAAATTTTCTGGCGACGTAAGGAAAACAGCTGAAGCAGTCAAAGAAAGATTATTAAAAGCAGGATGTGATACAGCCGAGCTGATAGAAACTGCGGGGCACCCGGTAGTATTTGGTGAAAAGATCTTAGACCCCAGCTTACCAACCATAGTGGTGTATGGTCATTACGATGTTCAGCCCGCGGATCCCTATGAATTATGGGATACCCCTCCTTTTGAACCAGAAATTCGTGATGAAAAGATCTATGCACGGGGTGCTTGCGACGATAAAGGCCAGATGTACATGCACGTAAAGGCGCTCGAAAGCATGGTAGAAACGGGTAGCTTGCCCTGCAATGTTAAATTCATGATCGAGGGAGAGGAAGAAGTTGGCTCGGCTCATTTAGGAGAATTTGTAAGAGAGAATAAAGAAAAACTGCAAGGCGATGTTATCCTGATATCGGATACCAGCATACTTTCGAATGAGAACCCTTCGATTTGCGTTGGTTTACGCGGTTTGAGCTACGTAGAGGTTGAGGTAACCGGACCTAATCGTGATTTACACTCTGGTGTTTATGGTGGAGCTGTTGCAAATCCTATCAATACGTTAAGCGAGATGATCAATTCGTTGATTGATGATCAGGGAAGAATTACCATTCCAGGATTTTATAATGAGGTAGTAGAGCTTACCCCAGAAGAGAGGGCAGCCCTTAATTCAGCTCCTTTTAGTCTTGATGAGTTTAAAGAAGAGTTAGACATTGACGATGTGCGCGGGGAAGAAGGGTTTACCACCATTGAGCGGATTGGCACTCGACCTACCTTAGATGTAAACGGAATTTGGGGTGGATACACGGGAGATGGTGCGAAAACAGTGTTGCCTTCAAAAGCATCGGCGAAAATATCGATGCGTTTGGTTCCTAACCAGAATAACGAAGAAATCACCAAGCTTTTTGAAAAGCATTTTATGTCCATTGCGCCAAAAGGAGTAAGGG
The DNA here is from genome assembly GCA_965368405.1 of uncultured Cyclobacteriaceae bacterium. Classification (GTDB taxonomy): domain Bacteria; phylum Bacteroidota; class Bacteroidia; order Cytophagales; family Cyclobacteriaceae; genus S012-113. Next base: position 22,143 of record CBDUMS010000045.1, on the reverse strand, counting down.
TTAAAGTAAAACCTCTGCATGGAGGGCAGCCTGCGGTTACACAAACCGATTCTATGGCCTATAAAGCTGCGAGCAAAGCATTTGAGGAAGCATGGGGCAAAGAACCTATTCCTACACGAGACGGCGGAAGTATTCCTATCGTTGCATTGTTTAAGGAGGAATTAAAGACAAATGTGGTGCTTTTAGGCTTTGGGCTTGACTCTGATGCCATTCATTCACCAAATGAAAGCTACGGATTATTCAATTTCTATAAAGGTATTGAAACGATTACTATGTTTTACAAGCACTTTGTAGCGATGTCCAAAGGCTAGGATTAGAATCCAATGAGAATCAGAACTTATGAGCCATTGTTTTCGTTCTAATTGAGTTAGAAGAAGTTATCCATGAAAAAACTACTATTCTTTGTTTTCCTTGTTCTTGGTTCGGCCCTCCAGGCCCAAATCTTACGCCCAAATGAGTGGGATTTTCAGTTATCCACCACTACCTATGAGGTAGGCGATGAGATTGACCTAGTATTTAAGGCGACCATAGACAAGGATTGGTATTTATACTCCTCCGATTTTGATCCAGACCTGGGTCCGATGGTTACAGAGGTTGTATTCGAAAGCAAATCAGGATTCGAGTTGGTTGGTGGTCTCAAAGCAATTAACCCGAAGAAGGGCTATGATGATGTTTTCGAAGGTGACTACACTTACTTTAGAGGAACCGGCGAATTCAGACAAACCATTAAAGTTACGGATGAGAACATTGGCTTTATAGGTTCAGTAAATTACCAGGTCTGTACCGATGTCGATGGTCGGTGCATTCCATTCGAAGATGATTTCTCCGAAACAAGCTTTGGATTAAAGGCCTTTAAACAGGCAAAACCAGAACTGAAACCAGATGGTGGCTCATCGTCGAATATCGAAAAACCTGAGGACAAAAGTTTGTGGGGATTCATACTATTTGCTTTTGCTACTGGGTTAATAGCCTTGCTCACGCCTTGTGTTTTTCCTATGATACCAATGACCGTTACCTTTTTTCTTAAAGAGAATGAACAGGGTGGAAATGCTGTGAGGAAGGCAGTCATTTTCGGGATTTCGATTATCCTGATCTTTACCGTAATAGGGACCTTAACTGCAGTTCTATTTGGCGCAGACACCCTTAACAATTTAGCAACACATTGGTTTCCAAACATCCTGGTATTCCTCATATTCTTCGTTTTTGCCCTATCATTCCTAGGTTTATTCGAGATCACTTTACCTAGCGCTTTTGTAAATAAGATGGACCAGCAATCAGATCGCGGCGGTTTATTAGGGGTTTTCTTTATGGCCTTTACACTGGCACTCGTATCTTTCTCTTGCACCTTTCCCATTGTAGGGAGTGTCTTGGTATTATCAACACAGGGAGAGTTTTTAAAGCCGGTGTTGGGGATGCTTTCTTTTTCGTTAGCTTTTGCACTGCCTTTTACCTTGTTTGCCATCTTTCCCGACTGGCTAAAGAAAATGCCCAAGTCCGGCGGCTGGCTAAATTCTGTGAAGGTAGTATTGGGCTTACTCGAGCTCGCTTTAGGACTTAAGTTTCTTAGTGTGGCCGATCAGGCCTATCATTGGGGGCTGCTCGATCGTGAAATATACCTTGCATTTTGGATTGTTATTTTCGCTTTTCTAGGTCTTTACCTATTAGGTAAAATTCGATTACCACATGATAGCCCGATGGAGAAAGTCGGAGTCTTTCGCTTACTGTTTTCTATCATCACCTTCACATTTGTGGTATATCTTATCCCAGGAATGTGGGGAGCACCATTAAAAGCGCTGGCCGGCTACTTACCACCAATGTCATCACATGATTTTGATATGGTAGCCATGCAATCTCATGCTGGTTCCGCTAATCAAGCGTCAACCATTTGTGAACCACCTAGATATGCCGACAAATTACATTTTCCGCATGGGTTGGAAGGATATTTCGATTACGATCAGGCAATAGCTTGTGCACGTGAGCAGAATAAACCACTATTTATTGATTTTACGGGACACGGTTGTGTAAACTGCCGTGAGATGGAGGCTAGGGTATGGTCGGATCCCGCTGTACTAAAACGCCTGAAGGAAGACTTTGTATTGGTTGCATTATACGTCGATGATCGTACTTTACTCCCGGAGGAGGATTGGTATACATCGGAGTACGATGGCAAAGTGAAGAAGACAATCGGGCGACAGAACGCCGATTATCAAATCAAGGTGTATAATAATAATGCTCAGCCCTTCTATGTGATTCTCAACAATGAAGAAGAGGTAGTGATCAGTCCGCGTGCCTACGACTTAAGTATCGAAGGTTTCGTCGCCTTCCTGGATCAGGCCAAGAAGAACTTCAAGGGTTCCTGATAGAACCTTTATAATGATTATTACTGAGCTGGATACAACACTAGGGGTTATCTTTTTAGCTGGATTAGCAGTTAGTTCCCATCAAGGATTCATCAAGCTATAACGACTATTCACTTTAGCTTATTTGCTAGGAATTCTTCAGGTACCAGGTTAACTTTATAGTACCATGGAAGAGAATAAACCTATTGGATTAACAAAGGATGTAGGTTTTCAGTTTGGAGTTCGGCGAACGATTAATACCGATACTGAAAAGACATGGGATTTTCTTTTATCTAAAGAGGGATTGAAGATTTGGCTTGGAGAGGTTAACCCTGCTAGCCTTGTTCTACGAGAACCTTTTACGGTTCCCGGAAAAGCGAAATGTTTAATCTCAGTGCTTAAACCTAATTCTCATTTACGAATGAAATGGCAGCCATTGATGTGCGATGGCAATGCTACATTACAGCTCCGCGTTATTCCTAACAATGACCGCTGTACCATTAGTTTTCATCTTGAGCACTTGAATACTGTTGTGCAAAGAGAAAAAATGAAACATCATTGGACCGGAGTTTTAAGTCAACTGATTGATCAGCTAGAATCCAAAAACTAATCCTGTTTTAAAGCGGCTCTACCAGAATAGCGAGCATGGCTAAAATCCCTTCACGATAATTACCAAGCCTTAGGTTTTCATTAGGGCTATGCTGATTATTATCTCGATTTACTGTGGGCACTGTTACGGCAGGAATGCCTAGAGTGTTTACAAAAGGAGAGATAGGAATTGAACCGCCGCTGGTTCGGATAAGAATGGGATCTTCATCAAAGGTATTTTTTAAGGCTTTGCGTAACCATAACCCAACTTCTGAGTCGAATGGTGTACGATATGCCAGGTACGATACTTCTGAAGTAAAAGTGGCTATTTTGTCGTAAGCTAGCCTCTGTTCTTTAGTGGGTTCATGGTCGAGTACGAGGTAACCCTGATCTTCAATATGTTTCTTAATCATCCCAATTAATTTTTCGGGGTTAGTTTCCATGACCAGTCGAACATCTATTTCGGCTCTTGCCCATCCTGGAATGATTGTCCTTACTTTTTCATTTATCCAGCCTGATTGCATACCGCGAACGTTCAAAGAAGGATACTGAATAGCTTCCTGATAGTAGCTTCCAACTTTATCGGTATCCTGAATTTGTAGTCTATCGCGGATAGCGGTTTCATTATCGGGAACGGCTTTTAATATGGCTGCAGTATTTTCGTCTATTACGATCCCGTCATAATAGCCTGGAATTGTCACCCTGCCAGCTTCATCTTTCAGAGAAGCGAGAATTCTACTCATCCTAAAAACTGGGTTGGGTGCATAATTACCAAAATGGCCACTATGTTGGGGAACCACAGGGCCATAGGTAGTTAGGGTAATAGTGGCAATGCCCCTAGCCCCAAACGTGAGGGTTGGTTTATTTGTGATATGTCGTGGCCCATCAAATATTATGAGCATATCGGCCTCAAGAATTCCCTGATTATCCAATACGGCTTGAGGCAGATGTGGAGAACCTAATTCCTCCTCAAAATCCATAATCACTTTTATATTATAGTTAGGTTCTTTTTTCAATTCAGCTAAGGCATCTAGTGCTGCCAGAAACATAGCTACTGGGCCTTTAGCATCCGAAGCCGATCGAGCAAATATTCGCCAGTCGTCCTCATATTCATCGATTTGATTCCAGGGCAGATCTTCCCAATCGCCATGTTTATTTGGCTTCTTAAGTACAGGCGTATAAGGACTTGGCTGAAACCATCGCGATGTATCCACAGGTTGACCATCTAGCTGTAAATATATAAGAACCGTTTTCTTTGCTTTTTTTCTTTTACGTTCAGCTAAGAGTAGGGGGACGGCACCCGTTTCAATGCGATGCGTGGCAAACCCTCGTTTAGAAAAAGCCGCTTCACTCCATACAACATTTCGCTCAACATGATCGGGATAGCTTGCATCGTTTGGGATAGATAATAGTTCCTGGAGAGTTGGAAATGACGATTTTGTATATTTTTCTGAAAGCTCAAGTAGTTTTTCTCGCTTTAGAGATTGACTATTGGCGAGAATACTAAAACTCAAAAGAAGCGTTGTTGCGAAGAGATGTTTCATGGGTTAGACGATTATTGATTGCAATGCACTACCACGAAGTTAAGGCTTAAGGGAATAACCTAATGACCCCTATATAAAAATTAGATGGTTAATACGCGAGGAAATAAAAAAGCCCGAAGAATTCTTCAGGCTCAATACTTTGTTAATCTGAATAAAAATCAATCACTTAGATCACTAGCAATAAAGAATGCTGCTCCGGCCATTGACAGATCTTTTAAGACCATTGGCATTGCCATCTGGTCGCCACCAATTACTGTTGGAATGTGGATGAGTAGTACAAAAATCACGAGCTCAACACCCAACAAAGTCATTGCTAGTTTCGCTTTTTTGTTAATGACGAGCGCCACCGCTGCCGCAACTAAACTGAGTCCGGTTAGGTAAACCCAAACCACGGGGAATGGCAACCAGCCGGGTACCATGCCACTCATTTGTTCGCCCGCAGCAAAATGCATGAGTCCGAAAATCGCTATAGGAGCGATGTAAAGATATTTTCCTAAATTTTTCATAAGTGTAAGTTTGTTTAACTAATGACAACTTTTTATCAATAAAAGTTCAAACACTGACTTGCAAAATGCCGATGGGCAGTGATATCTCTTATCTGCTGAGCCAATAGGAAAATCTCAAAAACCTTTTAATATCTTTATGGTACTTCATTTTATATGTCAGACTTTTTCAACACTTCAGTAGAATTTATCAAAGGGGTTGGTCCCTCTCGTGCTGAATTACTCAAGACGGAGTTAGGAATAGAAACGTATCGTGACTTGATGGAATATTACCCATTTCGTTACGAAGATCGCACCCAATTTTATAAAATCAGTGATTTGCGCGAAGGGTTGCCCGCTGTGCAGGTAGCTGCACGCGTTGTCTCTTTTCAAATGATCGGCCAGAAGTATAAACAACGTCTGGTTGCGACGGTGTCTGATGATAGTGGAACATTGGAATTGGTTTGGTTCAAAGGGGCAAGCTGGATCCAAAAACAGCTTAAGCCTGGAGTAGATTATGTAATATTTGGCAAGCCAACGAAGTTTGGAAGCAAGTTAAACATGGCGCATCCAGAAATTGAGGTTGCCACGGCGGCACATACCGAAGCAAGATACTTGCAACCCGTTTATAATTCTACCGAAAAGCTTAAACGTAAGTATCTGGAGAGTAAAGCGATTATTAAAATAATGCGTTCATTACTCTCAAAGGTTATACCACGTCTCCAAGAGATTTTGCCGCCATTTTTAATGGAGGAACTGCGACTGATGTCTATCAAAGAGGCATTTCAACATGTTCACTTTCCTGAGAACGCCAAAAAACTGGAACTCGCCCGATTTCGGCTGAAATTTCAGGAGTTCTTTTTAATTCAGCTGCAGCTGCTTTCGCTAAAAGGAACTAGATCGACCAAGTTTCATGGCAAAGTATTTAGTAATACTGAACTCCTTACAACATTCTATAACGATCATCTCCCTTTCGAACTCACGGGAGCCCAGAAAAGAGTAATAAAAGAAGTCTACCGAGATATGAAAACCGGGACTCAGATGAATAGATTATTACAGGGTGATGTAGGATCTGGAAAAACTATCGTTGCCTTTATCTGCACGTTGCTCGCAATTGGCGAGGGTTGCCAGGCAGCTCTCATGGCGCCAACAGAAATATTAGCGAATCAGCATTTTACGGGCCTCAAAGCTTTTGCTGAGGCAATGGGGCTAAAGATTGCCCTCTTAACGGGATCTACCAAGGCAAGTGAACGGAAAAAATTACATCTGGCCCTGGAGTCGGGAGTGCTGGATATCTTGGTGGGAACGCACGCCTTATTAGAAGAAAAAGTTAAGTTTAAGGAGCTTGGACTGGCTATTGTCGACGAACAACATCGATTTGGTGTGGCTCAACGGTCACGATTATGGAGTAAAAATAAGGATGTATACCCACATGTACTGGTCATGACGGCCACACCTATTCCGCGCACCCTGGCCATGACTTTATACGGCGATCTGGACATCTCTGTAATTGATGAATTGCCGGCCGGAAGAAAACCAATAAAGACGATCCATCGTTTCGACTCGCATCGGTTAAAAGTGAACGGCTTTATAAAGCAACAGGTTGAAGAGGGGAGGCAGATTTATATTGTTTACCCGTTAATAGAAGAATCGGAGAAGTCGGATTTAAAGGATTTAATGGATGGCTACGAAAGTGTTTGCCGGGCCTTTCCTCAATATCATGTTAGCATTGTGCATGGCAAAATGAAGCCGGATGCCAAGGCCTATGAGATGGAACGCTTTAAAAAAGGTGAAACCCAGATTATGGTGGCTACTACTGTTATTGAAGTAGGCGTAGATGTGCCCAATGCTTCGGTGATGGTTATTGAAAATGCGGAGCGATTTGGTTTGGCACAATTGCATCAGCTCAGGGGCCGCGTCGGCCGTGGGGCCGACCAGTCGTACTGCGTACTCATGAGCAGTTTCAAGCTTTCGGCCGATGCCCGAGTGCGAATCGATACCATGGTGCGTACTAATAACGGTTTTGAAATTGCCGATACCGACTTGAAACTGCGCGGCCCCGGCGACCTTATGGGCACCCAGCAAAGTGGCGTTGTCGACTTAAAAATTGCGGACCTCGGCAAGGATGGGGCTATTTTGCAGTTAGCAAGAGAAAAAGCAGGTGAAATCCTCACAAAGGATAAAGATTTGCAGCAGGAAGAACATAAGCTGCTTAAACTTAAGCTAGACGAAATCAATAGAACAGCCGTAAAATGGAGTAGTATAAGCTAATGATTTCTCTTTGTATTACATTTATAGCATGAAAGTAGTGGGTTGGTTTAAAAAGGAGCTTTTGTTGGTAGGTCTGCTTATGATCTCGTTATGTGCATATAGCCAGTCAGGCAGCTACTTCATGACGCACTATAACCCAGCCGAAGAAAATTTCGATAATGCTAATTATGCTATGCATCAAGATGATCGTGGGGTTATGCATATTGCTAATCGCCAAGGCGTGCTTCATTATGACGGAAATGGCTGGTGGTTAACTCCAATTCCTTTTTCGGTTTATTGTATAGACGAAGCGGAAGGTAAAATATTTATAGGAGGTCGGGAAGGCTTTGGATATATCTCCAGCCGCGGTGGTGAATCTGATAAGTATTTTGCACTGGATACCGTTTCGCGAGATGTGCTTAAGGTTCTGCTAAGAAAAGATGAGGGCTACTATATAACCGAGAACGAATTATTTAAATTTTCTACCAGCCAACCACATGGCATAGCCCGATTAGAAACCAATGGTCTGGAATTACTCGACCTCGCTAAAGTGGATGATCGGATTTTTATTAGTACCATGGATGGGCTGTATGAAATTGATAACGAACATCAAATCCATAAGGCAGATTATGCCCCTGAGGGAGCCTTTTTTATTCGTAAATCGGAATCGGGCAGAGTTTTATATCTTACTGATTCAAGTACAATATATACCCAATATGAGGGCAAGATAGAACGGTTAAATTTTGCAAATAGCAATTATTTGGAAGATCATACCGTAACAGAAATTCTTTGGGCAAATGACTCCCTCATTTCGGTAAGCACCTTGTCTGGTGGTATTTTGTTTATTGATGTACCTTCAGGCGAAACGGTTCAAATTGTTGATTATGAATCTGGGCTACCCGATAATCAGATAAGTAGTCTTTTTGTCGATCGATCAGGAGGGCTATGGGCCTCTCATCTCCATGGTTTTTCGGTTATCTCGCCTAGTTTACCGCTTAGAAGTTTTAACTATTATCCAGGGCTAAAAGGAGCTTTGATTAGTGTTCTTCCCTATAATGATGAGCTTTATGTTGGCACTTCTCTTGGGCTTTATCATCTAACAGTACGTAAGCAGATGAGAGAATTTGTGGTTTATGATCGGGTGCGAGTAGCTGTAGATGCTGTTGAAGAAACTCCCAAAGAGGTTGTGGTTCCCCAAAAAAAGGAAAAGAGGGGCCTATTTCGACGCAAGAAGAAAGCAATAAAGGATGAAGAGAAAGTTGAAGAAGAACAGGTTGAGGCAGCACAAGCCTATAAGTATGTTTATCAGCGCCGCGTGGTAGAAGAGGAGCTATCTCGCTCTTATGAATTTAGGAAAGTTGGTGGTATTAATTCGAAATGTGTCCAGCTATTGGAGTATAACAATCGCTTACTTGCAGGAACCCTTCAAGGAGTCTATGAAATTGATGAAGATACCGCCTATTTGGTGAATGAGGTGCCAGTACTCTATATGTATGGTCTTGAAAACCAAAATCTGGCGTTCATTAGTACAGTAGACGAGGAAGTTCGTGTATTAGAATTATGGCGCGATAAATGGGAAGAAACGGGAATGCTTGAAGGTCTTACTGACTATATCGATCAGATCACTAAAGACCCGGACGGTAATGTCTGGTTATGTGGTGCTGACTCATTATACCGTATTGTACTGGATAAACGAGACATGATAGATGTTGAAGTTTATGAGATTGAAAATCCGCACTTTGACAGAATATATTCTACCAATTACCTCAATCAAATCTTATTCATTAATTCAACGGGCTATTTTAGTTATGAAAACCTCGGTATTAATCGACAAGAAAGCATAGAAGAAGAGATTGGCTTGCCTCGAAAGTTTATTCTTGGGGCTCAAGGTCAGCTTTTGGTTAATACTGGCAATAATTGGTATGGGGCAGGGAATAATCTGAGAACCTCACTTAATTTCCTAAGTTTTTTCAAAGATCCAATTGCCATAGCGAAGGACGACTCGTATGATTACTGGGTTACTACGGCTACCAACGATTTGTATAAGGTTAATATCCTAGAGCTAGGACGACTTTCTGGGGAAGAGGTAATTTATCTTAAAGAAGTTCGTAGTAATGATGTTAAGATACCTCTGGCTGCACAAGCATTCGTAGAGCAAGAGGCCAGTCAACTTACTTTTGAGTTTGCCTCGCCAGATTATACCGGTATTTATAGTAAGGAATATCGATTTAGACTGCGAAATGCAGGAGGAGTTACCGCGCCGTGGTCGGCCTGGTCTGCCAATAATAATGTAATTTCCTACCAGTTTTTACCTCCAGGATCATACACCTTGGAGGCGAGTTTTCGAAACTCCTTAGGTAGTGTTGTTAATGCCGAACCATTCAAATTTAAAGTTGTGGCGCCTTATTGGAAACGCCCTTGGTTTTATGTGCTTGAGGTACTTTTTTTTAGCGGACTACTCCTATTTTCCTTTTACCTAAATCATGGCCGCGGTAAGTATGTTGTAATAAGCCGACTCCTTGGCTTTATGACGCTTATTTTAATTGTAGAGTTTTTTCAAACCGTAGCCGAGTATTATTACGAATCCGACAATTCACCGGTAATAAACTTTTTTATTCAAGCTTTTATTGCCCTACTGATTTTACCAGTAGAAAGCGTGCTGCGCCGTTACCTGACCCGAACCCCGGAGGATAACCCTAAGGGCAAAATAGCTTAATACGTTTTGGTCATATCACTGGGAATAGCAAAAATGTAGTTGGCTAACTCCTTTTTGTCCTCTTCAAGTTCATCGATACTTTCCTGGTCTGCAATCGAGATAGTTATAATTTTAATGGATGGCTGGGCTTGCTTCAGGTAATGGTTTATACCATCGAAATTATTGGAGTGGTATGCTCCATTATAGTGAATAACTCGGCCGCCAGTAGCAAGACCATTAAGAATGAAGTAAGCCATGGTAGCGTCCTTGCTAGCCTGTGATTTGGCCATATTTTCAATTGTACCACGAGGCGCATGACTGCCCATATTATCAATCATATTTTTATAACCTGGCAATGATAAATCCACCTCAAATGGCAGCGGTGCGATAAATGATTTGGCTTCATTATCAAGGCTATCTAAAGACTCAATGCCTCTTTTGTATACCATTCGAGCGTATCTTCTGGGGATATTCGAAGCGATAAAGGCAAGGCCATTTTCTTTGGCGAAATCCATTAACGGTTTATAGTCGGTTGTGTAATTTTTCCAAAGCTTAGCTTCATCTTCAAACATCTTTTCATCATACTTGCCCGCAAGGTATTCGTCGATGATTAACTGGTCGTCTGCCTCAAACATTTCTGCTGCTAAAGAGAGTTCATTATTTTGGGCATACATAGATTTTGTCACTTGTAATTCAAGCCAATGTACGAGGGCATTATTATGATTTTCTCCAAATAGCACTACATCGGCGTCAGCTAAATCTTTAATCATTTTACCATATTTAACTTTTTTACCACTTTGCTCAAAGAGCTGATATGCTGGTAAATCTTGTGCGTAGGCAGGTATTAATACAATGCCAAAAACGATAGCGAGAACTAGATTTTTCATTAATAATAGTTTATTAGCGTGCAGAATTGCGATTCAATGATAGCCAATATCTAGGATTATTGGCAAGGTGTATTAGACGAATACACTTGATTTAGGATTTCGTTTTACCGTATACCCATCAATTATGTGATTAATCAGTTTATTACCTAACCTAAATCATATTTTTCTCAACCAAATTGCAAGAACTTTGATCCAGATAAGGCTTCTAACCTTGTCGTGCTATACAACAATTTAAACTGAGGTTAATCCAAAACACTACCAATGAAAATCGCTAAATTTTTATTTTCAGGAGCATTTATGGGCATCTTGCTACTTGTATTTGCCTATGCTATAGGGTACGCAACATTTGTTGAAAATGATTATGGCGCCGTGGCAGCTAAGGTGCTCGTATACAATGCTAAATGGTTCGAGATACTATTACTTCTTATGGTAATAAACTTCGCCGGAATGATATTTACGAAGCATCTATACCTCCGCAGCAAATGGAATATTCTGGCCATCCATGTCGCCCTAATTATTATAATTATCGGTGCAGGATTAACGCGCTATTATGGCTATGAAGGTATGATGCATATTAGAAATGGGCAAACAACTAATGAGTTCAGATCATCCGACACCTTCTTGCAGGTACAATTTGGTGAGGGAGAGGACATCATGGCTTACAATAGCAAATTTTTCCTGACTACAGTTAGAAGTAAACTTATAGAAGAAGCCTATAACTTCAAGAACAAGCCTTATACAATAAGTATTAACGACTACTATGAAAATGCAGTTCTTGAATTAACCAGAACAGAAAATGGTGATCCATATTTGGAAGTTGAAACTAGAGACGGAGATAGGGGCTACCTGAAATACGGTGAATCTTTGGTTACTGGTGGCATCTTATTCAGTTTTGGTGAATCGACCAATCCAGGTCAGGTTCAGTTTACAATAGTCGATGGCGAATTAAAGATGCTGAATACATTGGCTCCTATTGATTCTGCGGCTACACAACCTGATCAGCCAGCCTCGCTTGAAATTCGCAAGATTTATTATGCTGGGGAACAAGCATACAGAATTGCCAATTACGTTGACAAGGCAGAAACTCGATACATAGCAGCCTCAGACAATAGCCCAGGAACGCCAATTGTTCGATTAAAAATTAACGACTTTGAGGAATTGATTCCTGTTGGTCCCCTTAAAAGCTATACCATCGATGGAAACCAAATTAATATTAGGGTAGGAGCTCGAACATTGCTTCTTCCATTTGCTCTTAAATTGGAGAAATTTGATCTCGAACGTTATCCCGGATCGAATAGCCCCTCTTCATTTGCAAGTGATGTTATCGTAATCGACAAGGGAGAAAACGAAGAATTCCCATACCGAATCTATATGAACCATATTCTAAACTATCGTGGGTTTCGTTTTTTCCAATCGTCCTATGATCAAGATGAGCTGGGAACCGTTCTATCGGTTAACCAAGATTATTGGGGAACCAAGATTACCTATTTCGGGTATTTTTTACTTTTTGCCACTTTGATTATTTCCTTCTTTACGAAGACACGATTTAAACGTATTACTATGCAGTTACAGGACGTGCACGATAAACGAAAGAAGTTGGGCAAGGGCCTGGCTATACTCTTATTGCTCGTTGGCTCTGGTAGTACAGCCTTTAGTCAGGGGAAAATGGTTGATAAAGATCATGCTTCAGAATTTGGAAAACTCTTCGTTCAGACTATTGAAGGAAGAATAGAGCCAATTAATACGCTGTCAACAAAAATGTTGGTTAAGATCAGTAAAAAGAGTAGTTATAATGGCTACACAGCAGATCAGGTGGTTCTTGGAATTGCAATAGACCCAGAGCGCTGGCAAAATGAACCAATAATTAAGGTCCCTGAATCAGCAATTCAAAACCTAATAGGTATTTCGGGTGATTATGCAAGATTTGCTGATTTTATTACTGAGAGTGGGCAGTATAAACTTGGGAAACAAGTTGAAGCTGCATATCAGAAAAAACCAGCAGTCCGGTCAACGCTCGATAAAGGTTTAATCAATGTTGATGAACGTGTGAATGTATTTTATGGTTTGTTCAGTGCTTCTGAGTTTCGCATTTTCCCATTGGAGAATGACCCTAATAATACTTGGGTAAGCCCACCGGTTTATCACGAACAACTTGGTCATGGAAGTGGTAACGCAGATTTGTTCGAGGATTACGCACGGTTTGTAAACGAAGCATTAAGAACAAACTCTTATACAGATGCCAATAAAACTCTTGCCGAAATAAAGCAGCTGCAACAGCAGCTCGGCGCAGATATTCTGCCTTCAAAAACCAAAGCTAACGTAGAAATCCTTTACAATAATGTTAATATTTTCAAGACTTTATTTCCAGTTTATCTAGTCTTGGGAATCTTTCTTGTCGGAATCTTTCTCATCCAGATTTTTTATCCAAACCTGGAGTTTAGAATCATAGGTAAAATATTACTTTACATCATGGTTGTGTCGTTTGCTTTGCAAACATTAGGATTAGCTGCGAGATGGTATATTGCGGGCCATGCACCTTGGAGTAACGGGTACGAGTCTATGATTTATATTTCATGGGCCACAGTACTGGCAGGTTTTCTTTTCATGAAACGATCTTCGGCTACCTTGGGGGTTACGGCCTTGTTGGCGGGAATAACACTATTAACTGCGCATATGAGCTGGCTTAATCCGGAGGTTACGAATTTGGTGCCCGTACTTAAGTCGTATTGGCTTACCTTCCACGTAGCAACAATTACAGCAAGCTATGGCTTCCTGGCCCTTGGATGCATGTTAGGTTTCCTTAATCTATGTATCATGATCTTCCGTACTAAATCCAATATGGTAAATGTGAACCTTACATTAAAAGAACTAATGCTAATCACGGAGATGTCTTTGGCAGTAGGGTTAGTTCTGCTCGTCATAGGAAACTTCTTAGGCGGTATCTGGGCTAATGAGTCCTGGGGTCGCTACTGGGGATGGGATCCTAAGGAAACTTGGACTTTAGTTACCGTTATTCTTTATTCTTTCACGCTGCATCTTACTTTAATTCCTGCCATTCGGACAACCTTCATTTTTAGCTTTTTCGCATTTATTAGCTTTGGAACGGTTCTAATGACTTATTTCGGAGTAAATTATTATTTGTCAGGACTACACTCCTATGCCAATGGCGACCCGGTGGCTATCCCAAGTTATGTGTTCTATGCCTTAGGCTTAATCGCAATAGTAAGTGCTTTTGCGGCCTACAATGAATTCAAATTTAAAAGACTAGGGGCGGAAGAGTAGCGGCGTTGGAATACATCGGATAAAAGGAAGTATTTAGTGGTAATCGATGTCATCGAGTTTACCACTAAACTTTTTATGCAAAAACCAGAAATAGCCGATTACCAAAACCATAGCAATGGGCCACCAAATCAACCCAATCTCGAGGCCATATTTATGCGCTGAGGTATTGTAGATGGTAAGATCAGGTGATATGTTATTTGTGCTCGGCAGCATCACCGGGAATAGTGCAGCAACAGTCGAAGCGAATGAACCCAGGATAAACAAACTGGAATATGCGAACGGGTGCCAATCTTTTCGACTTCTATTAATTAAAACAAGCCCGGTTAAACCGGTCAATGCTAGCATAGGAAAAACCCATAGCCAGGGATTCTGATAGAAATTATCGAGTGAATTGGGGGTTACATGACGCCAGCTGAACACGGAAAGGACGATCAGAAGCAGTAAAATAACTGAAGCATTTCGGTTTATTTTTTTAATACGGTCGGTGAGCGGACCACTTAGCTTAAAAATTAACCAGTTTCCGCCATGTATAGTTAGGGTAACAACAGCTATCAGGCCAAGGATAATCGTAAACCAATCGATTACACCGGGGTGGACATCGGTTGCAGAAAAATGCTCGTTCCACAAAGGAGTAAAGAATTCATTTGGCCTAAATTTCGCCACGCCATTTTCAATTCCTCCAAGATTTACGCCGCGCACTACGTTGCCCAATGCTATGCCGAATAGGAGGGCTAGCATTAAACTAGCAACACCAAATGCTGAATGCCAAGCATTACGCCATAGGCTGTTGTCTACTAATCCGGCTAACTCTATCCCAATGCCACGAAAAATCAGCATCCATAATACCAGAATTAGCGGCAGATATAGGCCACTAAATGCGGAAGCGTACAAGAGAGGGAAGGCTGCGAACATCACGCCTCCACCTGCAATTAACCATACCTCATTACCGTCCCAAAAGGGCCCGATTGCTTTTAAAATTTTTGCTCGATCAGCATCATTTTTACCCCAAAAGAGTAAAACGATCCCAGCGCCAAAATCGAAACCATCGAGAATGATAAATGTTGTTAGCATAAAGGCCAGTATGATCAACCAAATAATCTCCATGCTAATGTTTAGTTTCAGGTCCGTTGTAAACGATTTTTCCAAATAGAAGTAACGCCAACAATCCAAGAAGAATGTATAGGCCAATAAAACCGATAAAAGTAAATAAAGAGTTTCCTGCTGAAACCACAGGCGATATTCCATCGGCTGTCTTTAGCAAATTATATACTAACCACGGTTGTCTGCCGAGTTCGGCTGTATACCAGCCTGCGGTATTCGCGATATAAGGAAAAGGAATCGATAGCATTAGCATCCATAGAATTGCAGGCACTTTACTCAGTTTTTTGCGCCACAAAAGAAAGGCAGCCAGGGCCATTAGCCCTATAAACATAGTGCCTAAACCTACCATGATATGGTAAGAGTAATAAAGTGCAGGAACATTACTCGGCCATTGATCTCTGGGATATTCATTGAGACCTTTTATTTTGGCGTCCCAATTCTTATGCGTCAAAAAGCTCAGGATATTAGGGGCTTCAATCTTATTATCCAAGGTCTGTTCTTTCATATTTGGTTGACCGATTAAGGCCAAGGGCGCTCCTTCCGTTGTTTCGAAAAGCCCCTCCATAGCGGCAAAAGTAATAGGCTGATCTTCCGCTACTTTTTTGGCAAGAATATCGCCTAGCGGAAATGCCAGTAAAATTGATGAAATCAACCCGGCGATAACTCCTGTTTTTAAGTAAAGGCCAGCCTGTTCTTCATGCAAATTACGTAATTGATAATAGGCGCCGATACCTGCCATAAAGAAGGCTGCCGTTACCAGCGAAGCTACCTGGTTGTGAAGGAAGGATGGCCATAGCCATGGGTTGGTAAACAGAGCTCCGAAATTATTTAACACGAATTCCCCGTTCTCTAAAATTTCGTATCCAACAGGGTGTTGCATCCAGGCATTGGTTGCGATAATTAAGAAACCGCTCGCTTGTGTGCCAATACAGACCAGCAGAGCAGATAAAAAGTGTAGTTTTTGTCCTAATAGTTTCTCTCCAAATAGAAATAAGCCTAAAAAACTCGACTCTAGAAAGAAAGAGAACATGCCTTCCATAGCGAGAGGTTGGCCAATAACATTCCCCGTTAAGGCTGAGAACTGAGACCAATTGGTCCCAAATTGGAATTCCATAGGGATGCCTGTAACTACCCCCATTACAAAGTTCAAGGCAAAAACCTTGGCCCAGAAAAGTGCGGCTTTATTATATTTTTTAAATCCAGTCTTTAGGTAAAGCCCTTTAAACACCACTAGCAATATCGATAGCCCCATAGTAAGCTGGGGGAATAGATAATGAAATGTAATGGTAAAGGCGAATTGTAGTCTATCGTATAAAAGTGCGTCTTCCATGAATATCCTGAATCGAACTCAAAATTACGATAGCTCGCGTACTGATCTGTAATTTTTATTACAAAAGGCAGCGTTTTTATTGGAATTGCGACAAACCTAGAGTCGGTAAATTCTTAAATTTACCTCCTTAGTATCTTTCATTAGCGCTCTAATATCATCGAGATTACTTTTACCGTAATGATACACGTATAATATCCGAGGTTTAAAAGCCTGAGCAGCATCGGCAACCATTTCGGGTGTCATAGTATAGGGTAAGTTCATGGGTAAAAAGGCGAGGTCTATATCTTTCATAGCCTTCATTTCAGGAGTATTTTCAGTATCTCCACCAATAAATATTCGCAACCCTCCAAAACTTAAAATGTAGCTATTGCATTCACCTTTTACATGATAGGGCGTGCCATCATCTCGCATATGAACCAGGTTGTACGCGGGTAAAGTTTCTATGGACATACCATCGATATTTACGGATTGCCCTGGTCTAAGAACCATTCCCTGGTTCCATATTTCATGAGCAATCGCCGACATAAAGGTTTTGGTTTTATCAACAGAAATTGCCTTTAAGGAAGCTGGATCGCAATGGTCGCCATGATGATGGGTTACGAATACTTTAGTGGCCTTAGGTAGTTTATAGTAGTTTGCCTCTCGCGATGAAGGGTCTATATGAATTACCTCGTCTTTCCATTCAAAAATTAAGGAGGCATGACCCACAAAAGTGATAATCAATGGGCCATCATTAGTTTCCACGGTATCCTTCGAAAACGTTTGTCTGGCGAATATTTGTGATGAGACCAAAACAAGCAAGAGAAATATCTTAATACCTTTCATCATAAAATTCATTTAGTTTTTTTATACCTATCAATAAAAATACCAACTTTATAGTTCAAAGGATCGCTAAAAAATCAGTTATGAAAAAATTACTCTTCTCGGGGCATGAAAACTCCTTTACATCCGACGTTACTTTGGCGTTGCTAAGAGTGTTCACAGGTTTGGCACTTGCATTTGGCCATGGTCTTAAGAAACTACCGCCGTCGGAAGGTTTTATCAACAGAACGGCAGAAATGGGATTTCCACTGCCCACGTTATTTGCTTATAGTGCAAGTTATTCAGAATTTTTTGGAGCACTATTGCTTGCCGCCGGCCTTTTTACACGTCCAGCCGCCTTCTTCGTTTCGGCAACTATGTTTGTTGCAGCTTTTATAGGCCATGGCGGAGACCCGTTTGGCAAAGCCGAGAAGGCTTACCTCTATCTTGCGCTGGGCCTAGTTTATCTGATTATAGGCTCCGGTCGTTTTTCTATGGATAGCCTCTTTCGAAGAAAGCTAAACCTCTAGGGTTAAACTTTAAGACCGATGACTACATTTATTATTGAGGCCTCTCATCCAAATTTAATATTGATTAGATTTGATATAGCTCTGTTAGAGTTATCAGAATAAATAATAAAGTATAAATGGAAGAAGTTAGGTCGTGGTATGCCATCGCCTGGCAATATTTTTCAATTACCGTAGTAATCGGTTACTATGTGCTAGTTCTGCTGGCAGTACTAAAGCTATTGCTTGAGAATAAGAATCCGCTCAAAACACACTCCTATTTACTGGTAATGATTCTTATTCCTATTGTAGGTTTGCTTATTTATATTCTATTCGGACAGGATTATCGGCGAAACAAAATGTTTTCTAGAAAGGCGGCAATCGACCAGGCGCGTATAGGCGAATACGTAGAACGACAACTGGCTTTGGTGGCCTCCCACAAGTTAATTCATAATGAAAAAATTCTGGAAAAGACCAATATAATCAAGCTGCTCCTATCAAATAATCGTTCTTTTTTAACACAAAATAATAATGTTAAGCTACTGATTAATGGCGAGCAGAAATTTGCGGAATTAATTAAATGCCTGGAGTCTGCGAGAGATCATATTCATATTGAATATTACATCTTCGATGATGATGAAATTGGCAAGACGCTGGCGGATATTCTGGCTCGCAAGGCAAGAGAAGGAGTAAAAGTTAGGTTTATTTATGACGATGTAGGCACGTCTCATTTACATAAATCTTTTAAAAAGCTATTCGATGAAGCTGGAGTTGAACATTACCCTTTCATGCCTGTTTACATTCCCCAATTAAGCAGGGCAAATTATCGCGATCACCGTAAAATTGTGGTTATAGATGGCCGATGTGGATTTGTAGGAGGCATTAATGTTGCCGATCGCTATATCAACAAAACAAAAAGGATAACCTGGCGCGATGTTCATCTAAAAGTAGATGGTGAGGCGGTTTATTCCTTACAGATATTCTTTATGTTAAATTGGTATTTTGTAAGCAATAAAGGCTTTAGCTTTTCCGATGCCTACTTCCCTCGGCTTGAATCCGTTGGTGACCAAGCGGTGCAAATCGCTGCCAGCGGTCCCGACTCGGATTGGGCCTCTATTATGCAAGCCTTTTTTATGGCTATTGCAACTGCGAAATCGCAAGTGCTGTTATCAACCCCATACTTTATTCCTAATGAGCCCATTTTAACGGCACTCTCTACGGCAGCACTGGGTGGTGTAGACATACAGATTATCTTCCCTTATAAAGGAGATAACCCAATTGTACAGGCAGCATCAATGTCTTACATGAAGGAGGTTCTAGAAGCTGGAGTTAAAGTTTATCTATACACCGATGGATTTAATCACTCCAAAACCATGGTGGTGGATGGCATTATGTCTTCGGTTGGTACGGCCAATATGGACTTTAGAAGTTTCGACCAAAACTTTGAAATCAATGCTTTTGTTTATGATGATGAAATTGCTAGTCAATTGATTAAGCAATTCGAGATCGACAAAAACCATTGTGTACCCTTACACCTTAGCCGATGGCAACGACGCCCAATACGTCGTAAACTCGCAGAGTCTGCTTCTAGATTGTTAGCCCCACTTCTGTGAGTTAGAGCACCTAATTCTCCCAGAAAACAACCAATATTGCAAACCAATAAATAATAACTTTTCTTAGCAGCCCGAATGGCCAATAATGAGACTATACATGAAGAGGTGATTTGCTATCACTGCGGAGAACCTTGTGAAGAGGAGCTAATTAGTTTCGATGACAAGGCTTTCTGTTGTAATGGCTGCAAGATGGTCTATGAAATTCTCGATGAAAATGGGCTTTGTAATTATTATGATTTACAGCAGACTCCAGGTATATCATTAAAGAACAGAGATTATAAGGAGAAGTATGCCTATCTCGACAATGCCGAAATTCAGGAAAGCTTACTAAACTATGCTTCGGAAGACCTCAATAAAATAGTCTTTCATATCCCGGCTATCCATTGTAGTTCATGCATCTGGTTGTTAGAACACCTCGATACCCTTAGAGATGGAATTAACCATTCGAGAGTAAATTTTGTGCGAAAAGAGGTTTCGATCGACTTCAATCCAACGATAATATCTTTAAAGCAGGTCGTTGAGTTATTAGCAACTGTTGGCTATGAGCCCGAAATCAATCTTCAGAATGCTACTAAATCGAAGGCCAAATCCGAAAACAGAAGACTTTACCTGCAAATAGGACTGGCGGGATTTTGCTTTGGAAATATCATGTTGCTCAGTTTTCCTGAATATCTGGGATTTGAAGGTCTAAATCAGGATATTCAACGCTTTATTAGCTACGCCAATATTGGTCTATCAGTTCCCGTAGTTTTCTTTTCGGCGAGCAACTACTTCAGCTCGGCATATAAAGGCCTTGCGCAGAAGTATATTAATATTGACGTACCTATTGCTTTGGGAATCATAACCCTATTCTTAAGAAGTCTGTATGATATTTTTATGCAAACAGGACCCGGGTTTCTCGACTCACTTTCTGGGCTGGTTTTTTTCCTTTTAATTGGTAAATGGTTTCAGAGTAGAACTTATGATAGCCTTTCTTTTGAGCGAGACTATAAGTCTTACTTTCCCCTGGCTATTAGTAAGGTGACCGATGGCATCAAAGAGGTTGTTCAAGTTACAACAATCAAGGAAGGAGATGTTATTGAAGTTCGTAACCGAGAGGTTATCCCCGCGGATGCCATCTTATTGAGTAAAGAAGCTGCAATCGACTATAGCTTTGTAACAGGCGAAGCGGAAGCTATCCTGAAGGAGGCAGGAGATAGAATATTCGCAGGGGGTAGACAAGTAGGACATCCAGTGCAGCTAGAAGTTGTTAGAGAGGTTTCTCAGAGTTATCTCACTCAATTATGGAATAGCGATACTTTTTTACATGAAAGTAAATATAATACACTAATTAACCAGATTAGTAAATACTTTACCCTGGGGGTCTTGCTTATTGCAGCGGTAACTGCTGGATATTGGTCCTGGCAGGACCCATCTAAGATTTTAAATTCCGTAACGGCGGTTCTGATTGTGGCCTGCCCCTGTGCGCTCTCATTAGCAACACCGTTTACGCTAGGAAACGCGATGGCTATATTGGGTAAGCATAAGTTCTACCTGAAGCATATGAATGTTATTGAGAAATTGTGGTCTATAACCCGAATTGTTTTCGATAAGACTGGAACCCTAACCAAAACAACTTCTGGTAATGTCCACTATCATGGATCTATTACGCAGGAAGAAAAGAATTGGGTAGTCGCTGTCGCTTCAGGGTCTACGCATCCGTTGAGCAGGATGATAACGGCTGAAACCTATACTTCGGAGATACTATCTGCTAGCCAGTTTAATGAGCTTGAAGGAAAAGGGTTATCCGGTGAGATTGATGGGCATATAATAAAACTAGGATCTCCGGCGTGGGTAGGTATGGAGGACGCTGTTCGCGATGCTGAAACCACTAAAGTTGCTCTCAGCATCGACGACGTAGTAAAAGGATATTACACTTTTGGCAACGTGTATCGGGCTAGAATTAAAGATACATTGCAGCAGGTATCCAAATACGCCTTAACTGTCCTCTCGGGAGATAACGAATCGGAAAGAGAAAAACTGGCGACTTTATTCCCAGAAACCACAGAATTAGCTTTTCAGCAGAAACCCGAAGATAAGCTTAAGTATATAATGGATAAGCAGCAGCTGAAGGAGAATGTGATCATGCTCGGCGACGGTTTAAATGATGCCGGTGCTCTTAAGCAAGCTGATGTTGGCATTGCAGTTACTGAAGATGTAACGGCGTTTACACCAGCATCCGATGCCATACTCTATGGGGGCAACTTAAATCAATTTGGAAACTATCTTAAGTTTGCGAAAAGTACCAGAGGTATCATCATTGCCAGTTTTACGATTTCTTTCTTGTACAATTTTATAGGGATCTCGTTTGCCGTTAGCGGCCACCTTACACCGCTTTTCGCTGCTATATTAATGCCGCTTAGTAGTATTTCGGTTGTGGCTTTTGCTACCTTTGTTGTTAAAGGGCTAGCGTTAAAACAAGGATTATAGCATGTCAGTAATAATACTACTTATCATAATTGGAGTTCTAGTGGCCTCGGGCTTCTTAATAGCCTTTCTCTGGGCTGTTCGCTCAGGGCAGTACGACGATACTGTCTCACCATCGGTAAGGATGTTATTCGACGAGAAAATTGAAAAAAAATCAGAGAAAAAAAAGCAAACCTGAGATAGATCATATTTTAGAGCACAATATGGCTGTATGTTTACATCGCCTAACAACATTTCATAGTATAGCGGTTGTTATAAG
>CBDUMS010000044.1:0-28080 GCA_965368405.1 uncultured Cyclobacteriaceae bacterium | reverse complement strand
GTCCGATGCTCTACCAGCTGAGCTATATCACCTCAAATGGAGGCACAAAGGAACATAAATTAAATTTTGTTGCCAAAACAATATTTTAAAAACATTAACAAATTGTAAAAAATGGCTTACATACAACAAGGACTCTTTCTTTTGGTTATTGTATTGGCCGGAATTATGCTGTTTCGCAGGATAAAATTTATCAAGGCCAGTATAATGCTCGGAAAACCAGAGGAACGTACTGATAATAAACCGGCGCGCCTAAGAAACATGCTTTTAGTGGCTTTTGGTCAACAAAAAATGTTCAAGAATTTCATCCCTGCCATATTACATCTTTTCGTCTACGTTGGTTTTCTTGTCATCAATATTGAAGTCCTGGAGTTTATTATTGATGGCCTCCTTGGGACACATCGGATCTTTGCACCCTATCTGGGAGGATTTTACACAGTATTAATGAACGTATTTGAGTTTTTAGCTGTGGCTGTACTTCTCTCCTGTGTAATTTTTCTAATACGCAGGAATATTCTTAAAGTAAGCCGATTTCATAAGCCGGAGATGAAAAAATGGCCGTATCTCGATGCCAATATTATTTTGTTCTCAGAAATTGTGCTCATGATCGCCATTCTAGGAATGAATGCAGCGGATCAGGTGCTTCAAATGAAGGGCGCTGCACATTATGCTCAGACCGGAAACCTTGTATTTAGTGCTACACTAATCCCACTATTCAGCGATTTATCGATTACAGCCCTTATCATCTTAGAGCGCACATTCTGGTGGTTTCATATTCTTGGCATACTAGCGTTTACGATTTATGTAACCTATTCTAAGCATTTACATATATTCATGGCTTTCCCGAATACCTACTACGCTAAACTTAACCCAGTGGGAGAAATTTCGAATATGCCGGCAGTAACAAATGAGGTTCAAATGATGCTGGGCCTTCAACCTGCAGATCAGGCCGGTACTCCTCCTGCAGAAATCGGAAGATTTGGTGCCAAGGATGTGAATGATCTAAGTTGGAAAAGTATTATGGATGCCTTCACCTGCACCGAATGCGGCAGGTGTACCGCTGAATGTCCAGCTAATCAAACTGGCAAAAAGCTATCCCCGCGTAAGATAATGATGGACACGCGCGATCGTGCTGAAGAAGTTACTCGAAGCCTGCAAAATGGTGGTAAAGGGTTGGAAGACGGCAAGTTTTTACTCGATGACTACATTAGCAGAGAAGAGTTAAATGCCTGCACTACTTGTAATGCCTGTGTTGAGGCGTGCCCTGTTATGATAGACCCGCTATCCATTATTATTGACCTCCGTCGATATTTGGTAATGGAAGAAAGCTCAGCTCCGTCGGAATGGAATTCGATGTTCCAGAATATAGAGACCAGCTTTGCTCCATGGAAGTTTGCCCCTACCGATAGATTTAAATGGGCAGATGATTTGAAAAAGAATTAAACATATTAAAGACGAATAAAATGTCTGAAGCGAATAATAGCATACGTACAATGGCAGAACTTGCTGCTAAAGGTGAAGCACCCGATGTTCTTTTTTGGGTTGGATGTGCCGGATCGTTCGATGAACGATATAAAGCCGTAACCAAAGCCTTTATTAAAATATTAAATAAAGTAGGCATCTCCTATGCCGTGCTTGGCGAAGAGGAAGGTTGTACTGGAGACCCCGCTCGACGTGCTGGAAATGAATTTCTTTTTCAAATGCAGGCTACTGCTAACATTCAAGTGCTAAACGGGTATAATATCAAAAAGATAATTACAGCGTGCCCACACTGCTTTAATACCATTAAAAACGAGTACCCTGCACTTGGCGGTAATTATGAAGTAGTACATCATTCTGAGTTTATCCAGCAGCTTATTAACGATGGCAAAATAACGATGGCCGGAGGCGGAGAATTCGTTGGTAAAAAAATCACCTACCATGATTCTTGTTACCTCGGTCGCGCTAATAATATTTACGAAGCACCACGAGAAGTCTTAGTAGCGCTAGATGCCGAATTGGTTGAGATGAAAAGATGCAAAACCCAGGGCCTTTGTTGTGGCGCAGGTGGAGCTCAGATGTTCAAGGAAGCAGAGCCTGGTAATAAGGAGATCAATGCTGAACGCACCGAAGATGTTCTTGAGTCGGGAGCAGAAGTAGTTGCTTCGGCTTGTCCTTTTTGCATGACAATGCTCGAAGATGGCATTAAGAATTCTAACAATGAAGAAAAGGTTAAGGTCTTAGACCTTGCTGAACTTATTGCTAAGAATGAAGGATTATAATTTTTGAAGCGCTATTAACTAGCCCTAATTCCTATATTTGCTGAATTATTCTAAAACAAATATTGTTTTAGATGCGTTATTGTTTTGAAGGGAAATAGAGTTATGCTTATAAATTTCAACGACTTACCGGAATCTTCTAGGGTTTGGATATATCAATCAAGTGAGCTGCTAAACGAAAAGCAAATTGCTTATATCGAGCAGGAAGCTGCACGATTCTGTAATCAGTGGGCAGCACATGGTGTTCCGTTACAGTCTGCATTTAAAGTCTTGCATGATAAATTTCTGATTCTAGCTGTTGATGAAGGAGCTAATGCAGCTTCGGGTTGCTCGATAGATGCCTCTGTACGCTTTGTAAAAGCTATTGAAGGGCAACTGGGTCTTAATTTCTTCGACCGTTCGCAAGTCGCATTTTTAATTGATAACCACGTTTATACAACTGACTTAGGGTCAATAAAAAATGAAATTTCGGATGGTAAAATTGCTGCTGATACCTTAACTTTCAACATTCAAGCGCAAAATCTTGCTGAATTTAATCAGAAATGGCTCCTTCCTGTGCAGGAATCGTGGATGAAACGATATTTTTAATGAAAAGAGTACTCATAATATTATTTGTTTTTGCACCTCTGCTAATGTTCGCTCAGAGCACAAAAAAAGCGGATAAGAAATTAAAGCGGGGTGAGTATCAAGAAGCAATAGAACGCTATGAGAAACTTCTGGAAAAACCGAAGTATGCCGGCGAGGCAAACTTTAAAATAGCCGAAGCATATAGGGAATCTAACCGCTTAGTGCAAGCCAAACCATATTACGAGGCGGCCATTAAAAGTGGATATAAAGAAGAGGAAGTCTTTTTCTGGCTCGCTTTTGCTGAAAAAGCACTCGGTAATTACCAGGGAGCTGAATCACAGTTCGAGCGATATATTAATGTCGCTCAGAATGAAAAGTTAATGGCACGAGCTGAGCAAGAGCTTGATAATATTATGGAGATTGTTCTCCTTGAGGAAAAAGAATCATACTATACCGTTAAGAATCTGGCCGTTCTTAATACCCCGTCGGCAGAGTACTCACCCGTATATAAGGATGGCAAACTTTACTTTACAAGCAATCGCTTTGGCGGCAAGATTTATGGCGCCACAGGGACCCCCTTTACAAATATCTATACATCAACCACAAAAGGTGCGCGCGTAGATTCTGAATCCATAGAATTACTCGGTGATAATTTAAATACCCCCAATGCTAACGATGGTACATTGGCATTTTCGCCTGATGGTAAAACCATCGTATTTGCGAAAGGCAATACAGGCAAGCGCAAAGGCACGGCTGATGTTAATTTATATATTTCACGTTATCGCAATAAGTCGTGGTCAGAACCCAGGATGTTGTCTATCTCTAAACCCGACACATGGGATTCATCACCCTGCTTTAGTCGCGACGGTAGAACCCTGTACTTCTCATCATTAAGAGACGACCCAAATGCCCAGGGCGGTCTTGACTTATACTCAGCAAGGATGGACCCGCGTGGTCGATTTGCACAGGTTAAAAACCTAGGGCCAGAAATTAATACAGCCGGCGATGACATGTTTCCGTATATCTCTAATGATGGCCACCTGTATTTCTCCTCTACAGGACATCCTGGATTTGGCGGACTCGACCTATTTGTTGCAAAGCGTAAAGGCGGAGAAATTACAATCGAAAATCTGGGCAGGCCGATGAACTCCACTTTCGATGATTTTGGGATTAATCTTTTCAAAGCAGATCGTGGTTTTTTTACCTCAAATAGGCCCGACGGTAAAGGCGATGACGATATCTATACTTTCGTGAATGATGACCCTAACCTGAAAACTGTTAATTATTTTCTTGAAGGTATAACAAAAACCCACGACGAAAACGAAAATGAGAAGATACTTAGTAATGTTCGTGTGATGCTCATCGATTTTCAACAGAACATACTGGATGAAATGGTAGTCGGTGCCGATGGCAAATTCAATTTCAGAGTCTATGAAAATGAGAATTATGAACTCATGGCGGAAAAGAAAGGTGCTGATGCCATGGAATACTATGTTACCCGACTCGACTATACCACTATTGGCAAGTCTGTTCCACAAGAAGAATTGGTTGATTTAATAACAGAAGTAACCTTCGATACGGTTATGTATCTCGATAAAATCATCGTTAATAAGTCTATTGTATTGGAGAACATCTACTACGAGTTTGCCAAGTGGGATATCACGCCAATTGCAGCACAGGAACTCGACAAATTAGTGGACATCTTAATTGACAATCCTGAAATTAGCATAGAACTGAGCTCTCATACTGATAGTGTAGATACCGAAGCTTATAATATTCGTCTCTCGCAGCGTCGTGCGGAGAGTGCGGTTAATTATATTATTCAAGCTGGAATATCACCCGACCGAATGGTGGCCAAGGGCTATGGTGAAACCATGCCAATTGCACGCAATACTAATCCCGATGGCTCAGATAACCCCGAAGGTCGAGCTAAAAACAGAAGAACCGAGTTTAAGGTTATTAGTATTAACAGCAATACGAATAAGGACCCCAATGAGTTCGACGAAGACCGCTTTTTCAAAGAAGATGGCGGAGGTTGATCGCTAAACCTAATCACATTTTTTAATTAGATATTAAAGCGCCTCCAATCAAATCGTTAGTTTTGTGGCATGAGTAATCGGTACATGAACCGTGGTGTTTCTGCGGACAAAGAGGATGTGCATAATGCCATTAAAAATGTAAACAAAGGTCTTTACCCAAAAGCCTTTTGCAAGATTGTTGAAGACCATTTAGGTCAGGATAAAGACTTTTGCACTGTAATGCACGCCGATGGGGCAGGCACGAAATCTTCTTTAGCTTATCTCTACTGGAAAGAGACTGGAGATCTTTCTGTCTGGAAAGGCATCGCGCAGGATGCGATTATTATGAACACCGACGATCTGCTCTGTGTTGGCGCGACTGACAACATCCTACTTTCCTCTACCATTGGTAGAAATAAGAACCTAATTCCGGGTGAGGTATTAGGCGCCTTAATTAATGGCACCGAAGAAGTACTGAGCATGCTCCGTGAACATGGGATGAATATCGTATCAACAGGCGGCGAAACTGCAGATTTAGGAGATCTTGTCCGTACGGTGGTCGTTGACAGTACTGTTACCGCTCGATTAGAAAGGTCTAAAGTGATTGACAATGGTAATATTCGTGCTGGCGATGTTATCGTTGGGCTGGCATCTTACGGACAAGCTAGCTATGAATCGGAGTATAATGGAGGCATGGGAAGTAATGGACTTACTTCTGCAAGACATGATGTATTCCATCATGATTATGCCGAAAAATATGCTGAAACTTTCGACAATAATGTGCCCGAAGAATTGGTTTATTCGGGATCGTATCATCTCACCGATAAGATCGATGATGTGCCCTTAGACATGGGTAAACTCGTACTTTCACCCACCCGAACTTATGCACCAATTATTACCAAGGTACTAAATGATATTCGAGAGCATGTACATGGTATGGTACATTGCAGTGGCGGCGCACAAACTAAAGTCCTTCACTTTGTAGACAACCTCCACATCATAAAGGATAACCTTTTCGACATCCCGCCCTTATTCCGCATTATACAGGAGGAAAGTAATACTTCCTGGCAAGAAATGTATAAGGTTTTCAATATGGGACACCGATTGGAGGTCTATCTTCCTGAAGAGCATGCTCAAACCGTTATTGAGATTGCTAGGTCGTTTAATGTGCCAGCACAGATAGTTGGCGTTGTGCACGATGCACCAAAGAAGGCTTTAACCATAAAAACCGCCAACGGTACATTTAATTACTAACGGATTTTATTACCGAAATCCTTTAAAGTTGGAAGAATCAAATCTTTTTCTGAAGTAATTATTTCAGACTGGCTAACCCTCCAGTTTATTTTGAGCGCTGGGTCGTTATAAAGCAAGCCTGATTCAGATTCTTTGTTATAATAATTGTCAGCCTTGTAATGAATTGTAGCAACATCCGAAAGAACAGCAAATCCATGTGCAAAGCCTCGAGGCACAAATAGTTGCTTTTTGTTATCTGAAGTTAGCTCAATAGCAAAGGATTCTCCAAACTGCTTCGAGGCTGGTCTTACGTCTACAATAACATCCAAGATTGACCCCTCAAGAGACCTCACCAGTTTAGCCTGGGCATGCTCGCCCATTTGTAAATGAAGGCCACGTACCACCCCGTATTTCGATTGGGATTGGTTATCTTGGACGAAGTTCGGCGAATATCCAAGAGCCTCATCAAGCCTTTTCTGACTAAAACTTTCAAAGAAATATCCTCTATTGTCTTCGAAAACACTTGGCGTAATTATAAAACTACCTGCTAATGGCGATGGCTCTATTATCATTTTACAAGTTGCTTTAAGTATTCTCCATAGCCGCTTTTTTCTAGAGGCTCTGCCAGAGCGAGCAACTCGCTTTTATTTATATAGCCCATGTGATATGCGATCTCTTCGATACAACCTATCTTCTGTCCTTGCCGTTCTTCAATCACGCGGACGAACTCACCCGCCTGCATCAAAGAACTAAATGTGCCAGTATCGAGCCATGCCGTTCCACGACTAAGTACCCCAACACTCAACTTACCTTGTTCAAGATACACTCTATTTACATCGGTAATTTCCAATTCACCTCTGGCACTAGGCTTAATGTTCTTGGCAACATCGATTATCGAGTTATCATAAAAATATAACCCGGGCACCGCAAAATTAGACTTCGGCTCACTCGGTTTCTCTTCAATCGATATTGCCTTACCTTCTTTATCGAACTCAACAACACCATATCGCTCGGGGTCAGCTACATGATAAGCAAAAACCACTCCGCCATCTGGATTATTATGTGCCTTTAATGCATTTGCGAGTCCCACACCGTAGAATATATTGTCGCCAAGGATTAACGCAACCTTATCATTCCCGATAAACTCTTCGCCAATAAGAAAGGCCTGAGCCAGTCCCTCGGGTTTTTCTTGTACGGCATAAGAAAACTTGCAACCAATCCTTTTTCCATCGCCAAGAAGTTTTTCAAAGTTTGGCAAATCGGTAGGCGTAGAAATAATTAGAATTTCGTTTATCCCTGCTGCAAGTAATGTAGACAAAGGGTAATAGATCATCGGTTTATCAAAAACCGGCATTAATTGCTTGCTTACAGCAAGTGTTAATGGATGCAAACGAGTTCCAGAGCCACCGGCCAATATTATTCCTTTCATACTAAAGATTTTTTCAAAAATACAGAATCACATAAACTTCTCTTAGTCATAACCCACCCTTTACCTTGTAAATCTCGATTTACGTATTGCTTCCCATCCTGTTGAAAAACTCATATAGGCTGTGCCTCTTCTATGATTCATTCTACTAATTTGATATAATATCTTCCAGTGCGAAAGAAGCTCGCGATAACCCTTTAGGATTGGATAGTTTGGTGCGTAAATGTGAGCAGGCTCAGAAGCCCCTCCGTTTAATTCCATAATCATAAACTCGCCTGCGCAGAGGTCTTCTATGCTTGCACAGCGTATATCATATCGCCCATAAAAGAAGCCATCGATTTCTTTGCTTACCTCATCAATGATTCTCAAAACTGCCGAAGTAATAAGATCTTCTCCATTTAAGAACGTTGTGCCTCTCACATGATTGCCAATAGGCTCAAGTACGATTTCCTGTCCATTGGCCGGTATAAAGGATAAGTCAATTATTTCTTTCGTATCAATCCGGTCGATTTGTTGCTTTGCTCGGCCACTCATAGCCATTAATTGGCGAAGAGTCGATTTACCATCTCCTTTCACGCTTAAGAGGGCTTTGCGAACAATAGATGAGACCACACCTTCGTCTTCGGTAGGCAATCTGTAGTAAAATATGCCCAACTCCAGCGGTAAATCTATATAGGTTTGCAGGAGTGTGGCTTCCCTAGTTGCCGCACGATAAGCTGCCAATTGCTCCCGATTGTTAATAAGTTCTACATGAAAGCCACGCTCACCGATATCGGGTTTGAGAATAACTGGATATGCGATACCAGCGGCCGTCATTTTATCTTCAATTGATACGATAGAGTCTTCAGTCTGTAGCAAAAAACTGTTCGGAACGTATCTCGGCGGTATCTTCGATAATATACTATGCTTCGATGAACCGATAACACCACCGTATTCAAAACCTGGATTAGCAGCACTCAACCAGAAGATTGCACGTGTTCTAACTCCACACCAGAGCCAATAAATAAAGACCGGAATATAAACGATATACCACGGCCAATACTCCCAATGTGTAAGCTTAATCCAAAAAATTGATAATTGTGTTTTCAACACCTCTGATACTACTATACCAAACTATTGTGGTATTTAATCGTAGAAACCGCCACGCCAAAGTCCTCTGGCAGCGCTATCTGCGGACAAAGTTCCTTTATCCCTATTTTAACCAGAGCCATATGATGAACGAGGTGCTCGATATTATAGACGATCTCACGCGACATATTGGTTGGCAGTGTAACCGAATCGTCACCACTTTTAGCATAGCTTACCTCCAGCGATAACGATTGCTCTAAATGAACAGAATCAATAAACTCCTCAATGGCATTAATTGCTTTCAATGCGATATGCTTGTCCGATTCAATTCTTATATCATGGCTACGATTATCGTAACAAACCTGCCCATCCCGTGATGCGATCTCGAGGCATTGAAAAAATTCAATTGCATGCCTAAAATGCTGACCTAAGGTGGCTCCATTTAGGTTGACCGAAGGTTTAGTAAACTCGGCATTGTCAATCTGCTCAATAATTTTGCCAACTTGATCAAGAATATTCCTACATGCAATCTTTAAGTTCATAAGTAAATTTAGAAAAAACGACTATTATAATGTTACTATTAAATCTTGAAGGTCACAAATAATTGGCTTTCCCATTTCTATCATTAACCTATTCATTTAACAAAACTTTAGCCCAGTTTTCATCGGCCTTTTTTCGCAAACTCCCCTCGTTCTTATTCCAATCTATGAGCGTATTGTTAAAGTAAAAGTTATAGAAGAGATAAAGTTTTCCGTCAATAATCTTATATGTTTTTGGGTCAATCTTTACCTTTTCCCCAGAATCAGCCATGGCAAAAGCACACCAACCTCCATAAGCGGGCTCAAACTTTTCTGGGTCTTTCATAAACATGTTCTTATTTTCTTCGGTGCTAAATTGATAGTTGATGTTCTTATGTTGATAAGTAATCGAACGTTTCCCGGATTGTGGTCGATCGAAGAAATAACTTACCACATCATAACCCTGAACAGCTATGCTGTCTTCATTTACATTATATGCTTTCAAGTGCTCTTCCGAGTCTTGAGCTATAGACAGCGTCACCACGTGAAGCATTAGAGCAATGGTCAAAAAAAAGTTGTTAGAAAAGGCTGATTTGGCGTAAATCATCTCGATAAAGTTATAGTTATTCGGTGATTATCGTAACAATTTCCTGCCAAACTTTATCCGGCTCAAATCCCCGATTGATAACAAAACGAGCGATTTTGTGGCGGTATTCATAGATATTCGGCGCTTTAACCGATCCTTTTTTTTGCTCAATAAGCTTGCGAATTGCGGCGATGTACTCGTCTTCTTCAATTAAATCTATGGCTTTATCAATACTATAGGAAGAAACTCCTTTTTGCTGTAATAAACGCTCGATTTTGAGCTTGCCCCAACCTTTTACCCTAAACTTACCGCCAGCATAGGCCGTAGCAAAACGCTCTTCATTAACATAGTTTTCTGTAATTAGCCAAGCCAGAAGGTCTTCAACTTCATCCCTATGTAAGCCATAAGAGTAGAGTTTTTCAATTACTTCTTGATGAGCACGCTCCTGATAGGCACAATAGCTGGCAATTTTAAGCCTAGCCTCATCTAAGGTTAGCGGTTGTTCTTTTTGGTTCTCAGGCGATTCGCGCTGCGCTGCCATGATACGTGCTATTTAATATAGCCCTTGCGTTTCAGGATTGTTTCAACAAATTTTCGCTCATTCTCTGTTTTAAAGACTTTGAACGGCAAATAAACCATTTGTGCACTATTTACAATTAAAACTATTCGGTTCTTATTGATTTTAGCAGATTTAATTTGATCCCATTTTATTGGCATTCCCTGTTTAGAGGAAAGCTTAATGAGCACTTGCTGAGAACTTAGTTCATAAGACAACTTCTCGAATAAAATTTTTGATTGTTCCAATTGCGTAACGCCGGTGAATTGAATAACCCAAAACAAAAGATAGAGAATTACTGCAATGGCAGTGCCCCAAAACCACCAAAAGTTAGGAACAATAAAATAGCCGCTACATAAGGCAATAACAATAAGACTTACCCACCACTGTTTTACCAATACATTGGCCATAGCCTCCTTAATATAGGTGCCGGTTTCTAATTTATACTTCTTAGTTTTTACAATCATTGTACAGACAAATAGGTGTTATCCTTAATTTGGGCACAAATATCGAAGTAATTATGTGAGTTTCTATGCTAATTCTAAAAATTAAGTTTGGAAATGACCTAAGCGATCACTGCTTTGAGACTCATATCCAGACTCTTGTAACTATGGGTTAGTGCGCCAACGGAAATATAATCCACCCCTGTTCTAGCCATAGCAAGGATATTTTCTTCATCGATCCCGCCGCTAGCCTCTGTCTTTACCCTTCCGTCTACAATAGTCAACGCATCTGATATCATATCGGGGTTCATATTATCCAGTAAGATAACATCTGCTCCAGCCTCGACAGCTTCAGCAACTTCAGCAAGAGTCCTGGTTTCGACTTCTATCTTAAGTTCAAGCCGATGTTCCTTGAGAAACCGTTTGGTTCGTGCTACAGCAGCGCCTATGCCACCTGCGAAATCGTTATGGTTATCCTTGAGCATTATCATATCATAAAGTGCAAAACGATGATTTTTGCCTCCTCCAATTTTAACGGCCCATTTTTCAAACATTCTAAAGTTTGGGGTAGTTTTTCGCGTATCTAGCAGCCTTGCCGAGGTGCCTTCAATTAATTGTGAAAGCATAAATGTTTTAGTAGCAATACCACTCATGCGCTGCATAATATTCAAAACAAGGCGTTCAGCCGATAAAATCGATTGAGCCGAACCTTTCACACTTAGTACCAAGTCACCAGGTTCGACTTTCGCCCCGTCTTCAATAAATATTTGAACCTTTAAATGGTTGTCAATCGTACGAAAAACCTCCCTTGCTACGACTACACCGGCAAGAATGCCTGAGTCCTTTATAACTAAATTCGCATCGCCGCTGGCTTCCTTATCAATGGCGGCCAAACTGGAATAATCCCCTGGCCCAACATCTTCTTCTAAAGCCTGATTGATAAATTTTCTTAATGCTTTTTCGGTTACATAATGAGGGAGCTGTTGCATGAAAAACCGATGTGTTACTCTTTAATGAAGCTTATCTCATCGACTAAAAACTGAGTTCCCGTTTTTTGCAATCGAATCCAAACCCGATAAGTATCGGAATTGCTTTTGTACTCCCCGATTGCATAAGGCAATCCTCCCTTTGATGCCCCCTTGTGATTAATAACGAATGATGTTGGGCTGCTTTTGGTAAAAAAATCCTTAACAACTGCTTCGGCTTGAGCATTACTAAAATTTGCCTCTTCTCCATCAATATTGAGCTCGACAGAAGCACTAAATTGCTTAACCAAATCTTTTGCATTGCCCGCCTTTATTATCTTCGATATCTGCTCAAATTCAGCATTCTGGGCATAAGTAGCTTGTACTTGCGAAAGCAAGCCAGCAACTAAAACAACTATAATAATGGTACTATATCTACCCATATTATGCAATGTGCTAAAATTATGCCAAATAACAGAATATGACCTTTAGCATATGAACAAAGCTACACCCCATTACTTATATTTGCAAAATCTAAATTTTAGCGTCATAAAGATTGATTGATAATGAATAAAAAGGTCCTGTTAATGATCCTAGACGGCTGGGGGATTGCAAAGAACAAAGAGGTATCGGCAATAGATCATGCCAAAACTCCATTCATGGATTCTGTACAAAGTAAATATCCTCATGGTAAGCTGGAGGCATCTGGACTTGCCGTAGGTTTACCGGATGGTCAGATGGGTAACTCTGAGGTGGGACACATGAATATTGGTGCAGGACGTGTAGTGTACCAGGATCTGGTTAAAATAAATCTTGCTGTTGAAGACGGCTCAATCGGTGAAACCGAAACCTTAAGTAATGCCTTTGCTGAATCAGCAGAGACAAACAAGGCAGTGCACCTTATCGGCTTAGTTTCAGATGGTGGTGTGCATTCCCATATCAACCATGTTAAGGGTTTAATTACAGCTGCATCGAAAGCAGGGGTAACCAAACTTTATGTCCATGCCTTTACCGATGGCAGAGATACCGATCCAAAAAGCGGATTAGGCTTCATACAAGAGCTAGAAGCGCATATGGCAGATAATACTGGCAAATTAGCCAGCATTATTGGAAGGTATTATGCGATGGACCGCGACAACCGTTGGGAAAGAGTAAAACTTGCGTATGAGGCTATGGTCAGTAGCATTGGAATTCATGCTTCTGACAGTTCTAAGGCTATTCAGCAATCTTATGATGCTAACGTAACAGACGAATTTATTAAACCTATTGTTCTCACTGATGAGGCAAATAAGCCTATTGCCGCTATTCAGGAAGGAGATACGGTAATTAGCTTTAACTTCAGAACCGATCGCGGACGTGAAATAACCCAAGCACTCACTCAGCAAGATTTTCCAGAGTTTGGGATGCACAAATTAGCATTAAACTATATCACCTTAACGAATTATGATGATAGTTTTAAGGGTGTTCAGGTGGTTTATAATAAGGAGGACTTATCGAACACCTTAGGAGAGGTTCTTGAGAAAGCAGCAAAAAAACAAATACGGATCGCTGAGACAGAAAAGTATCCACATGTTACCTTTTTCTTCTCTGGTGGCAGAGAAAAGCCATTTGAAGGTGAAAAAAGAATCTTATGCCCTTCGCCAAAAGTGGCCACCTACGATTTACAGCCTGAAATGAGCGCCCATGAAATCGCAGAGAAAATCATCCTTGAGCTTAAAAGCAAAGATCCTGATTTCATATGCTTAAATTTCGCCAATCCGGATATGGTTGGCCATACAGGCGTATTCGAAGCTGCGGTAAAGGCGTGCGAAACAGTAGACCACTGCGCCTCTCAAGTCGTTGAGGCTGCGCTAGAGAACGGTTATAGCACCATAATTATCGCCGACCATGGTAACCCGGATATTATGATCAATCCAGATGGGAGTCCGAATACGGCGCACACGACGAATTTAGTGCCTTTCATTCTTGTTGACGATTCATATAATGGTGCGCTAAAAGACGGCAAGCTAGGCGATCTTGCTCCAACAATTCTTACCCTAATGGGTATTGAAATCCCTGCTGAAATGACTGGAGACATATTATTAGGATGAGACTGATATCCATCTTCGCCTTATTTTTTTTCGCGGGTTGCGTGAGTAAACCAACCGCAGTATCGACGAATTCATGGATTTCCTTGCCCGATTTAGGCCAAGAACTCATTGAAACTATGCGATTGAAAGCTCCTCGAATTGAGAAAACTTTCGTGCTAAATGGTGTGTCAGAAACCAAGCAGTTCAATTCAGCCGATTCAGCATTTTGGGCTACCGAATTAGATTGGCTTTTAACAACGGATCTTAATTCACCGCAATTAAAGGGAATTCTTGAAGCTCAGCCAGCCGAGCAAGATTCAAAGAGTAATCTCACCATCCGTAGTATACGTCCTATTGAGGGGATAACAGCCGACCTTCAGAAATTAGATGTTTTATATCTGGAAGATATCAATGATATTCGTCAAATCCATCTTGTTTCTAGTACATCAAATTATATTTCGTCAAGCAAAAAGGCTATTTCGCTATATATGAACAAGTATAACGGCAAGTTGCTTATTGACTCATTACGCTTAGATGGTGATGAAAAAGTGATTTTACAGGATCAGCGGCTCTATCAATCCCTCACCAAGCGAATTCAATAGTTTTTGACTTTAGTCCTCTCGTGGCAATATATTAGGAGGAAGAATTTTTAGTAACATGGGTAATGTTAAGAAAGTCCCTGGTAGGCCAATAATTACAAAGGTTGGCACTTTTTTAAGTACTCCTATCAAATCATCCTTTAGCTGAAGCGCCTCCTTGTCTGAGAGGTTATCGGATTTTGCCTTTTCCAGTAAACTATTAAGTTCGCTCTTACCCTTAATCTCATTGGCGATGCGCATAGCGTTTCGCTCTGCCATTTGGCGAATTCGCTGTACATATTGCTTCGAAACCTCGCTATAATCGTGCTCACTTCTTAGATTTTCAAGATATTCCCAATGCTCCAAAACAAACCCCTCAACTGCTAATAAGCTATTTTCAAGATCATCTTCAAAAAAGCCTAGTGCAGCATTGAACTCTTCTAGAAACTTAAATTCAGAATCTTCGAGTCTTCTATCGGCCCAAACCGTGAGAATAGCTAATTCCAAAAAGTACTTTTTCAAAATCCAGGAATTATGGGTTGGTAAATCAATATCAGAAATATCAACCCCCTCTTTAAAGATTTGATTCGCCTCTTCTTTCTGTTTGGTATTAAGATGCGAAGAGCTCAAAAAATAATCGAACAAACCCTGCTCTTCCTCCTCGATGATCTTATTGGCGTGGGCTGCAGCTGCCAGCACTTTTACTACCGAAAACCTTAAGGTCTCCTTCTCTGCCTTAAAGAATGTCGCTACATTTTTATCAACATTAGCATGCATCCATTGGCCGAAAAAATAAATGTCTAAGAACAACAGACTATTATTAAAGAAACTCACCCAGAAATCACCCTCATTTGCATTCAATAGAATACGTTTTTCCAGGATTTTTTCAGCTATTTCAAGAGGGGAGCGCTTTCTTCCAAAGAGGGTTCTCCCCGAAACAGACAGTTCTGGGTAGACTTTATTATAGAAGTCGCCAATATTATGCACCGTTTTTAAGATAACATCAGAAAAATCATTTTCATTATTAACTTCTTGATGGTGCAAAATAAGGGAGCCGTTAATAAGACTCTCCGCCATTAATATCTTCATCTTATTCAGGTTAGAGAGCTCTTCCTCCGTGCTCTTTATCTCCTCAGATAGAACCGGATGACCATAAAGTAACCCGTTTGGCTTCAGCAAACGATAGAGAGATTCTTCTGGATGGCGATCTTCCTTGGTTTCCCTAAAAAAAGACTGCATCATATCCCGTCTAAAGTCGAGATACTCGGTAAGCCAACCCTTTTTGCCTGGATTTAATGTCATAGAGGTCGATTATTAATCTGAGTATGATTAGTATTTCCCTGTTTGAGTATCTAATTTTAACTAAAAAATGGCTGATCTTTAGCATATTTTTGTACTAATGAACCCGGGACTTAGAAAACTTATATTTGGACTTGGCTTAGCAATATTCAGTATTGCACTCGGTGTTACAGGTTATATGCTAATTGAAGGGTACACCTTAACTCAGGCCATTTACATGACCTCAATTACAATATCGACTGTTGGATTTCGTGAGGCGAAGCCATTATCGGAAGCTGGAATGGTATTTACCAGCGCCTACATTTTACTAAATTTAGGCCTAATTGCCTATGTGGTTTCTTATGCGGCACGATTTATATTCGATGGCGAACTTAGAAATGAATACCGTCATTACTTTAATAATAAAGAGATTAAGAAAATGAAAGATCATGTGATCGTATGCGGATTTGGCCGGAACGGCTCAAAAGCAGTGAGTGAGCTTAGGCAAAATAATGTTAAGTGTGTAATAATAGAGAACGATACTAACGTAACTGGTGATTTAATAAATCATGTCGATGCTATTGTAAAAGGTGATGCCAGCGACGAACAGGTATTAATAAAGGCCGGAATTGAGCGAGCTCAAGCGATTATTATAACCTTACCAAATGATGCTGACAATGTTTACATTACTCTTTCCGCGCGCGAGATTAATAAAGACATAAAAATCATTAGCAGAGCGAGTCAGGAGATGACCCAGAAGAAGCTGCGTAAGGCGGGTGCCGACATGGTGATTATGCCTGACTCACTAGGAGGTAAACACATGGCTCAATTGATCACGAAACCTTCTGTTATCCAATTCTTAAATCTCCTCGAAGGTGTAGAAGGAATATTTAATATTGAACAAGTCCGCCAGGAGGATCTTAAGTCTGAATATCAAGGAGCATCAATTTCAGACATGAATGTCAGAAAAATATCTGGAGTTTCAGTTATGGCGTATCAATCTGCACATGGTGCGTTCCAGATTAATCCGCCTGCCTCCACAGTATTACAGCCAGGAGGCAATTATATCATATTAGGAAGCAAAGAAGAAATTGAAGCTTTTCAAAATCATTTTGTATCCTCAAAATAACTAACTCCTTAAACCCATAGTTATGAAACAAAGAACCTATTTACTAATCCTCGCAGTACTAATTGTATGGTCCTGTGGCAATGAAAACGTAACAGAAGTGCAGAAATATCCTGAAACTAAGAAAATAGATCATGTAGATACCTACTTTGGAACCGAAGTGCCAGACCCATATCGATGGCTCGAAGACGACCGTTCGGCCGAAACTGCAGAGTGGGTTAAGGCAGAAAATGAGGTAACATTTGCCTATTTAAATAACATTCCGTTTCGGGATAAAATTAAAGACCGCCTAGAGTCATTAATGAACTATGAGCGTGTATACGCTCCTAGAAAACATGGCAATTGGCAATATTTTTATCGAAATAATGGACTCCAGAATCAGAATGTGCTATATCGAACCGATTTGGAAGGTAATAATGAGGAAGTCTTTCTAGACCCAAATACCTTCAAAGAGGACGGTACCATATCACTTTCCAGTACGAGTTTCACCAAAGATGGCTCCTTGATTGCCTATCTTATTTCTGAGGGTGGATCCGACTGGCGTAAGGCGATTATCATGAATACTGAAAGTAGACAAATCCTGGAAGACACTTTAATAGACTTAAAGTTTACGGGTATAGCCTGGCAAGGAAATGAAGGCTTTTATTATAGCAGCTACGAGAAGCCTGAAGGAAGTGAGCTATCGCAAATAACACAAGAACACCGTTTGTTTTATCATAAACTTGGTACAGATCAGGCAGAGGACCAACTGATTTTTGGAGGTGAGGGCCAGGTGCGTAGGTATATTGGTGGTTATCTTACTGAAGACGAACGATATCTGGTAATTACGGCATCCAAAAGCACTACAGGTAACGAATTATATATTAAAGATTTGAGCGATCCCAAAAATCCAATAATTCCGATAGTTGCCGACTTCGAGGGCGAGCATTATGTCTTAGATAATGACGGCTCAACACTTTTTATTCATACGAATCATATGGCTCCTAATAATAAGATTGTAAAGGTTGATGCTAATAATCCAGAAATCACAAATTGGGAAGACTTTATTGCAGAGAACAATATGGTGATGTCGGCAACAACAGCAGGGATGAGAATATTCGCCTTCTATCTCGAAGATGCCAAAACTAAAGTTGTTCAATACAACAGAGTTGGGTCGAAAGAAAGGGATATCGAATTACCTGGTATTGGCACAGCAACGGGTTTTGGTGGCTTAGAGGACGATAGTGAGGTATATTATAGTTTCACATCATTCACCTCACCCAACTCAATCTATAAGTATTCTATTAAGGAAGGAGCTTCTGTATTGTATGAAAGACCTGATATCGACTTTGATCCAGATAATTTTGAGACGAAGCAGGTCTTCTATACCAGTAAAGATGGCACTAAGATTCCCATGTTCATCGTGCACAAAAAAGGTCTTGAACTTAATGGCAAAAACCCGACATATCTGTACGCTTATGGTGGCTTTAATGTTAGCCTGCTACCTTCTTTTAGGACAAGTAGATTAGTGTGGTTGGAAAATGGCGGAATTTATGCTCAACCTAACCTAAGAGGAGGAGGTGAGTATGGTGAAGACTGGCATAACGCCGGTATCAAAATGAAAAAGCAGAATGTGTTCGATGATTTTATTGCAGCCGGAGAATATTTAGTTGCCGAAGGCTATACTTCGCATGATTATTTGGCCATTGCTGGTGGTTCTAATGGTGGCTTATTGGTTGGCGCAACGATGACACAGCGACCAGATTTGGCAAAGGTTGCGTTTCCTGCCGTTGGGGTGATGGACATGCTCCGTTATAATAAGTTTACAGCAGGTGCAGGCTGGGCTTACGACTACGGGACAGCTGAAGACTCGAAAGAAATGTTTGAGTATCTGAAAGGCTACTCTCCATTGCATAATCTTAAACAAGGTGTCGCATATCCTGCCACCATGGTCACTACAGCAGATCATGACGATCGGGTAGTACCAGCACACTCCTTTAAGTTTGCAGCAACCTTACAAGAAGCTCATGCGGGCACAAAACCTGTCTTAATAAGAATTGAAACAGATGCCGGCCATGGCGCTGGAACACCTATCAGTAAAGCGATAGAGCAAGCTGCTGACCTGTATTCGTTTGCCTGGTATAATATGGGTGTCGTTCCTGATATTGCTAAAAAAGACATGTAAATGATAAGAAGCCAACCCGGCCTAAAGATCCAATAAAACAAAACAGCCGGGTCGGCAATCTTACCAAATAGTATACATTCCGCCTTTACGAAATCTGCTTTTTTCAAAAGGAGGAAACCCCTTTAGCGACTTATGCTTGTGTTTTGCAGTTTTTAACATTTGGCTAGCCATCTCAGCTACACGACCCTCTCCTAGCATACGTCGCATAAATTGACTGTCGTTTACTTTTCCACCATGCGTGGATTGCACTTGACTTAGTACTTTTTGTGCGCGGTCTGGATAGACGGCTGTTATCCACTGCCTGAATATCTCTTCTATCGAGCCATTTAAACGCAGCATTGAATGACTTACATCAGCGGCCCCAACATTTGCGGCCTCATCCACAAGCTTAGGTATCTCATTCATATTCAGTGCTGGTATAACGGGCGCTATCATCACCCCTACGGGTATGCCCGCTGCAGCCAGTTGCTCGACAACCCCAAGTCTTTTAGATGATGTAGCCGTTCTTGGCTCCAAATTTCTACGGAGTGATTCATTTAGGGTGGTTATTGTTACCATTACCTGAATCAATCCAAAGCTCGCCAATTCTTTAAGTATTTTTAAATCCCTTAAAATCAAACTATTCTTCGTTATTATGCTTACCGGGTTTCTGTACTTTAAACATGTTTCCAAGATTTTTTGTGTTAGCTTGAATTTCTTCTCCGCTGGTTGATAGGGGTCGGAATTTCCCGATAGCATAATCGGCTCTACCTTCCACGAAGGATTAAGAAAACTTCGCTCTAGCAATTCTGCGGCATTATGCTTTACAATGATCTTAGATTCAAAATCAATTCCTGAGCCATACCCCCAATATTGATGGGAGTCGCGGGCATAACAATAGACACAACCGTGTTCACAGCCTTGATAAGGATTAACAGACAAGTCAAAGGGAATATCCGGACTTGAATTTCTAGAAATTATGGATTTTGGCGAATCGCTAAAAAAAGAAGTCCGTGGTAACGACTCATCAAAATCATCGATCCCTTCTGGATGCAGTTTTGTGAGTTGCGCTATACTGAACTTGTTCTTCGGGTTAAAGATTGCCCCTCTTCCGTGGTGTACTAAATTATCCATAGCTAAAGATAGCTAATATATTTAGTATTTACTAATATTATTAGTATTTATTCTACTGGAAATAGATCCGACCTATTTCCCACAGGACATAACCTATGTACATAAGGATTAAAGTGAGGCCTAAACCTTGCCCTAGGCGCCATTTTCTAAACATTAAGGCGAATAGTAAGATCAGAACAGATACAAATAGGAGAACTATAGAAATTCCAAGCCCCTCAATATTGGTTACAACTTCAGAGTCTACCAAGTAGGCCTTAATCATCCATGGAAGACCAAGCCCCACGAAAATATCGAAGATATTAGAGCCAATTCCATTACTAACTGCCATTCCACCGCGACCCTGTTTGGCGACAATAACCGATGACATCATATCTGGCACTGAAGTTCCTACAGCTAATACAGTAAGGGCAATTACTACCTCGGGGATGTCTAAGGTATGCGATATTATTATGGCACTTTCAACCAATACCCAACATAAGGCACCAATAAATGCAATTGAAATAAAGAAAACTATAAAATAGTACTTTGGCCGTGGGAAGATTAATGCCAACAGCCAATCTAAGGGCATAAAGATTTTCATTATACCGGTCTTTGGCGAGTCCTCTTCTTCTTCCGGGTCTTCATCTAAAATCTTATACTTAAACCACTTTCGCCAGTTAACTACGGCAAAAACATAAAAAACATAAAGCATTAGAAAGAAAGCGGCTTCAAGCATGGAAACGCTACCGTTATCGAGCACATAGAACAATACCGCAATCGCAAGAACATAAAAGAGCAAGTCTCTAATTACCGGCTGCCAAGCTAAGGTGGTTTTCTTTACAATACCTACCGCGCCAACAATTACCAGCAAATTAAATAAAGCAGATCCAACAATCGTTCCTATTCCTATATCGCCATGACCACCAGGTTTAAAAATTGCAATGATTGCTACGAATAACTCTGGCGCACTTGATCCAATTGCCATTAAGGTTGCACCCGCCATGTCATGCGACATACTAAGGCGTTGAGAAATCTTGTCTAGTGACACAACAAAATACCTGTCACTGATCTCAGCAAGTAGGTAAAAAGACAAAATCAACGCTATAATAGCTCCAACTACGATCAAATCTGGGGGACCTTAATTATTTAAAAGGAAAGCAAAAGTATAACTACCATGTTAAAATAAAAATTTATTACAGAATAATACAACTTTCTATCTTAGAGATATTTAGCTGAAATTCTGTAATATGTTCAAAAAAGCCAACTTCACTCTATATGACGTCGAAATTCAAAAGGTAAACACCTGGGTTAAGATTTATTTTTATAATAATCTACCAACTGCGACTGAAGATTTCTTTTTGCCCGGTTTAACAAAGCTTCTACTGCCGGAAGGCTAGTTTCCATAACAGTCGCTACTTCTTTATTCGAGAGCCCTTGATATTTGCTTAATACAAAAGCGGTTCCCTGATTTTTAGGTAAATTATCAATCGACTTATGTAAAATTTCAGCCCTTTCCTTATTTTCAAGTTCGTCTTGAGGTGTTCTCGAGCCAGCAGGATAGCTGGTTGTTGATCCTTCCAGCCAGCTATCCAGGGCGATTAGAAGTTGTGATTTAGATGATCGCAGTTTATTTAAGCTACGATTAACCGCTATTCGATATAACCAAGTACTAATTTTTGATTGTCCACGGAAATCCTTGATCTTTTTAAATACCTGCACGAAAACTTCTTGTGCAATATCTTCCGCTTCTTCTTGATTATGTACAAAGCCCAAGCAGGTACCTACAACCATCTTTTGGTAATTAGAGACTAAGTGCATAAAAGCCTTCTCATTGCCTAATTGTAATTCCTGAATCAACTTTGATTCATCCATAACCTAATTTAAAATCTATTTGAACTAGTTCCTATGAAATAGAC
Source organism: uncultured Cyclobacteriaceae bacterium (assembly GCA_965368405.1). GTDB lineage: Bacteria > Bacteroidota > Bacteroidia > Cytophagales > Cyclobacteriaceae > S012-113. The sequence goes on along the minus strand of CBDUMS010000044.1, from coordinate 6,222 downwards.
CCTTCTTCGCGTTAAAACTTTCAGATTTTTTAATATAAAGTGCAAGTTTTTTTGAGATGGGCTGTCAAAAGAATAAATGCAAGCTATGAACTGCACCCAATTCAATACGAAAATTATTCCTTATCTGGACCATGAACTTACGGAACCGATAGAAATTGAATTTGAAGCTCATCTGGATAAATGTACGGAATGTAAAATACTATTCAATCAGATTCGATCAAGCTATGCCTTAATTGATAGTGAACGCGAGTTTATCGTAAGCAATTCGTTTGCGGAGTCAGTGCTAACAAAGATCCAGACACAGGAGAGCACCAAAGTGGTACATCTTTTCTCGCGTATCATGAAGCCTCTAGCTGTTGCGGCTAGCATTAGCTTAGGTATAATTATAGGCAATGGAGAACTTGCCGTACTTACAGATAACGATGATATTGTTATAGAAGTCTCCGATGTGGTTCTACCTGGTGCACCAAGCGAATACTCAATTTGGACAACTATGATTGCAGAAAATGGAAACTAAAACTAAACGTTCGTTAATCATTTGGGGGATTGTAATCCTTGCTATCCTCAATGTATCATCACTCGGAACCATATGGTATCACAGGTATCAATTTAAAACAGAAAAATTAACTCGGGTAAATAATGAACGAGGACATAAGCGCATGCCTAACAGAACCGATCGCATGCGTAAACGGCCTCCTGTTCTCTCTCGTGGTTTAGGACTCACTAAAGAGCAGGAGCTAAAGTTTGATTCGATATGGAGCGAACATGCTGTCGCAAAACGAGCTCTTGATAAGAAAATGAATGCAAATCGTAATTCGTTAGGCAAGATTTTAAGTGCCCCATCGTTGGATACAGTTGCCTATATGGAAATATCACAACTTCAAACAGACCTCATGAATGAGGTTAATAACTCGATGCTTCGTATGAATATGGAGTTGCGCAAAACCTTAAATGAAGAGCAATTAAAAGCTTTTCTTGAAAAAATGGACCACTTAAATAAGCGTATGAACTCAAGATTTACGGATAAATAAAGGTTAAAACTAAAATTCAAAACAAATGAAAAGCAACAAATTAATTATTGTAGTGGCCATTATAACATTGATGGCAGGAAATGTATTCGCACAGTATGGCAATGGGCCACGAGATGGGCAAAGAACAGAGCAAAAGAAAGGCCCAGCTAATGGACTAGATCTTACGGAGAGCCAACAGAACGAAATGCAAACTTTAAGACTAAAACTACAGAAAGAAATACTACCCCTTCGTAATAGTTTAGGTGAAAATAAGGCTCGTATGCGCACATTAACAACAGCTGATAATGCTGACCTTAAAGCGATAAATAAGCTTATAGATCAGAATAGCGATTTGCAGGCACAAATAGCTAAACTGAAAGCCGCTAATCATCAGGAGGTACGAAAAATACTGACAGACGAACAACGGATTAAGTTTGATAGCAGAGCAATGGCAAAGGGTAATCGCGATGGACAGCATCGCAAACAAAACGGCCCTCAGCAAGGCCAAAGAATGCGAGGTCAAGGAGAAAAATAATAAGGATCTTATTTAGAAATGCTAACTTAGAACCCGGTAACAAACCGGGTTCTTTTTTTATGATACTATATAATGTAACAATTGCTGTCGATGATAAAATTCATGAGGCTTGGCTTGCTTGGATGAAGAATATACATATTCCCGAGGTTATGAACACTGGTCATTTCAGCACCTATAAAATGTTTAAAGTCCTGCTCAATAAAGAAGAAGGAACCTCCTATTCGGTCCAGTATTTTGCAAAAAACATGGCCGAACTTCAGCTTTATCAGGCCTTACACGCACCTGAATTGCAAGCGAAGCACAGACAACAATTTGGTGATGGTGCTGTTTCCTTTCGAACGGTTTTAGAGGAAGTTTAACGCAGCCGGTCGACAGAACGCACCAACTTTTCATCCTTCTGAATAAACCTTCGCGCCAGAATATTTAATAGCATAGCCATGGCAAAAATGAATATGCCAATGCCAAAACTACCTTGATATTGTTTTTGCAAGTCCAAAACAAAAAACGTCATAAGTACGAGGTTAATGGACATTAAGAACGAAATTCCGATCGCTATTTTCATTTGAAAAACTCTGTTCTTATAAGAAAAAAGCTCTACCGTTAATAGAATCAGCGCCAACCCCGCGATGCCCGCCACTAGCGGGAAGAAACCAAATTCCAGGTTAGGCTCTTCTAAACTACCTGTTACTAAAGCATAGCTCATAAGCTTTACCATTGAAGTATCGGCTGTACTTGCGGCCTGCCAATAGGGGTATATGTTAAATAGGATTAACGCGATTATGGCTAAAAAAAGAAAGACGGTTTGAATTCTTTGTATCATATTTGATTATTATTAATAATTCGCAAAGGTAGAATAACCAGAAATAGTAATCAACCAGAACAGGTTAATATGGAATCGGCTTATATAGTAGATATTGTTAGAACTCCTATTGGAAGGTATGGAGGAAGCTTAGCAAGCGTTCGACCCGACGATCTGGCGGCACATGTTATTAGAGGTCTTCTTGAAAGAAATGAAATCGCACCCAAACTTATTGAAGATGTAATTTTTGGGGCGGCCAATCAAGCCGGTGAAGATAACCGTAATGTGGCTCGGATGGCCGGCCTTCTTGCAGGTCTTCCTGAATCTACCGGTGGGGTAACTGTGAATAGACTTTGCGCTTCAGGACTGCAGTCGATAATGGATGCATCCAGAGCAATAATGCTGGGCGAGGCTCCTGCCTATATTGCGGGAGGTGTAGAGAGCATGAGCCGGGCACCCATTGTTACCGCTAAGGCCGAATCTGCCTACAGTAGAAAAGTAGAGAGTTATGATACCACCATTGGCTGGCGATTTATAAATAACAAGCTTGCCGATATGTATTACCCCTATGGAATGGGTGAAACGGCGGAGAATGTTGCTGAAAAATGGCAAATTAACCGAGAAGAGCAAGATGTTTTTGCCCTGAATTCCCAAAATAAGTATTGGGAGGCTGACTCTCAAGGCAAGTTCAATGCTGAAATATTAAGTTATTCCGTTCCTCAACGGAAAGGAGACCCGCATGTGGTAGACAAAGATGAGCACCCACGCGAAACATCACTCGATCAACTCGCTAAGCTCAAACCGGCTTTCAGAAAAGAAGGAACAGTCACTGCAGGCAATTCATCTGGCATTAACGATGGCGCTGCAGCTTCTCTGGTCGTTAACGAAGCTACGCTAAAGCAATATAAGCTAGAGCCACGTGCCAGAATTGTATCCATGGCAATTACCGGCGTTCACCCCGATATTATGGGAATAGGGCCTGTGGAGGCTTCTAAAAAAGCTGTAGAGCGTGCTGGATTAAATATTCAAGATATCGACCTGGTAGAGCTCAATGAAGCATTTGCTTCGCAGTCGATTGCCTGTCTTCGTGAACTAGATTTAAATCCAGATATAGTAAATGTGAATGGTGGTGCGATAGCGCTTGGACACCCGCTTGGGGCTAGTGGCACAAGAATATCTGCAACGCTCATTCATGAAATGCAAAAACGCAACTCAAAATTCGGACTTGCGACTATGTGTGTCGGGGTGGGTCAAGGTGCTGCTATTATCTACGAAAACTGCAGTTAGTCTTGCGATATTTCTTCTATCTAGCTTATAAAGGGACCAATTATAATGGTTGGCAAGTGCAACCCAATGCCAATACCATAGAAGCTGAGGTGATTCACGCCCTTCAAACCTTGTTTCAAAAGACCACGCCAATTGTAGGAAGTGGTCGTACCGATTCTGGAGTTCATGCAAAAGAACAGGTCTTTCACGTTGATATTAAGCAGGAAATAGATTGCCAAACGACCCTCCGTAAATTAAATGGCATTCTCCCGAAGGATATCGTCATCAATAAAATACGAGCCGTTCGAAGTGATGCACATGCCAGATTCGATGCTGATTTACGGTCGTATGAATATCATATTCGATTTCGTAGAACCCCATTTGGTAAAAATGAATATTGCTATTTACCCAATAGACCCAAGCCAGAATTAATTAAAAAGGGATGTGAATTAATTTTAGGAGAGCATGATTTTAAATCGTTCTCGAAGGTAAAGACCGAAGTAAACCACTTTAAGTGCACTATTTTTTCTGCAGAATGGAAACAATCGAGCTCAGAAGCCGTCTTATCTATATCCGCAAATAGATTTTTGCGCGGAATGGTACGTGCTTTAACCGGCACTCTGCTAAATCTTGGTTATGACAAGTTATCATTAGATGAGTTTAAATCAATATTGGCAGCAAAAGATAGAACTCGGGCAGGACAGTCTGTTCCCGCGCAAGGTTTGTATCTTTGTGAGGTTAGGTATCCAAAAGAGATTTTTTTAAAGCAGTAATAATCGTTGAGCGAACAGAAAACAGTAACAGGTAAAATTGTAGATTGGAATATTCTGAAAAGACTACTTCAGTTTGTAAAGCCGTATAAATGGCAGTTTTTCCTGCTCATATTACTCACAATAATTACGGCAGCCTTAGTACCTCTTAGGCCTTATCTTATCCAGCTCACCATCGATAATGACGTTGCGAATAATGATTATCCGGGACTAGTCGATATGATTCTGCTTTTAATAGGCCTTTTATTTATTCAAGCAATCGTTCAATACATTCATACCTATTTATCGGGTTGGATAGGCCAATTTATCGTAAAGGATCTTCGGCTTAAACTCTATGGGCACCTACTTAAGTTACGATTAAAGTTTTACGACAATACTCCTATAGGCCGATTGGTAACAAGGGTTATTTCTGATATTGAAACATTGAATGAAGTATTTAGCCAGGGTTTGGCATCTATTGTAGGAGATCTTTTGCAACTCTTTTTTATTGTTGGCTTTATGTTCTATGCGAACTGGAAGCTTGCGCTTGTCTGCTTAACAACCTTACCAATCTTACTTATTGCAACCTACATATTTAAAGAACGCATTAAAGTAACGTTTAATGCCGTTCGAAACGCTGTAGCAAACCTCAATTCATTCGTACAAGAACATGTTACCGGTATGAGTATCGTCCAGATATTCAATAGCGAAAAATCTGAGTATGATAAATTTAAAAAAATAAACGAAGAGCATAAGAAGGCAAATATTAAATCGATCTTGTATTATTCGATATACTTCCCGGTTGCTGATATCGTTAGTGCGGCAGGAATTGCTCTACTAATATGGTATGGGGCCAGTGCAGCGCTAAAACCAGAAGAAACTGGCATTACGCTGGGTATGCTAATGGCCTTCATTATGTATATCCAAATGTTTTTCCGCCCCATCCGGATGCTCGCCGATAGATTTAATACTCTTCAATTAGGTGTGGTCAGTACGGCGCGCATCATTAAACTGTTAGATAGTAACGAACATATGCCCGATGAGGGAGAACTTGCGCCGGATAAGCTAAATGGTGAGGTGGAGTTCAAGGATGTATGGTTCGCCTATAATGATGAAGACTATGTTCTAAAGGATATTTCGTTTAAAGTTACCCCAGGAGAAACCATTGCACTCGTTGGAGCTACCGGCGCCGGAAAGTCTTCTATAATTAATTTACTCACCAGATTGTATAATATTAATAAAGGACAAATTTTCATCGACAATATCGATCTCGCAGAATATGATTTAGATTTTGTTCGATCGCATATTGGTGTGGTGTTGCAGGATGTATTCCTTTTCTCAGATACTATTTATAATAATATTACGTTAGGAAACAACGATATTACTCGTGAGCAAGTTTGGGAAGCGGCAGAAATGATAGGTGCTAAAGAGTTTATTGAACGAATGCCTAACGGGCTTGATTATAATGTACAGGAACGTGGCTCAGGACTTAGCGTCGGCCAGCGCCAATTGATTTCTTTTGTTAGAGCTATGGTATACAACCCTGGCATTCTTGTTTTGGATGAGGCCACTTCGTCCGTAGACTCCGAAACAGAAGAACTCATTAAAAAAGCAATTACACGGATGATGTATGGCCGAACTTCTATTGTAATTGCACACCGATTATCCACTATAAAAAATGCTCAAAAGATAATGGTAATCGACAAAGGGGAGATAAAAGAATCGGGAACGCACGAAGATTTATTAGAAAAAGACGGTTACTATGCTCAGCTTTATAATATGCAGTATAAAGAAGTTGGCTAATAGAAAATAAAACTGTTGATGCATAATCTGCGAATACTTTATATTTGTCTCCATGGCTAA
>CBDUMS010000043.1:0-28268 GCA_965368405.1 uncultured Cyclobacteriaceae bacterium | reverse complement strand
TTTAGCAAGGAATCCCGGACCTTTTCCATTAACCAGGTCGGTGTAGACGTTGCGCCACATATTCCAACCTTATCATCAGGCTTAAACCAGCTCAAATCCATTTCATCTTCGTTCTCAATAAAATAGCTGCGCTCATTTACACTCTTGCAAACACTGTGTAAAGCTCTTCCATTCGAGCTCTTTTTGCCACTTACAAACAGAATAACATCATTTTCTCCGGCAAACTTCACCATATTGGGCTCTCGGTTAGAAACCTGCCTGCAAATACTGTCATTCGCTTTAAACGAGGCCTCTTCGTTAACCTTATCTTCCAGCTTTGCCTTGAGATTATAAAACCCCTTCGTACTTTTTGTAGTCTGACTAAATAGGGTGATCGGTTTAGAGTAATCTATCTGCTCAAGGTCCTCATCTTCCATCACAACAATGGCCTTATTATTCGTTTGCCCGGTAAGGCCAATTACTTCCGCATGTCCTTTCTTACCATAAATCACCAACTGCCCATCCTCTTCTTCCATTTTACGGAAGTCTTTATTTACTCTGTTCTGTAACTTTAACACGACAGGACATGATGCATCGATAAGCTCAATATTATTTTCGAGTGCCGTTTGATAGGTTTCTGGTGGTTCACCATGAGCCCGAATAAGCACTTTAGCATTTTTGATGGTCTTAAGATCTTCGTGATCAATAATCTCCAATCCTTTCGCGTTCAGGCGCTCCACTTCCATGGCGTTATGAACGATATCGCCAAGACAATAAAGTTTACCTGACTCAGCCAGCTCATCTTCTGCCATTTGAATAGCAAATTCTACCCCAAAACAGTATCCAGAATTTTGATCTATCGTTACTTCCATCTATGCTTCTATAATTTTATTTGCGAGAACTACTATTTGACTCACTTGTTCATCAAACGTTAAGAAAGAATTATCCAGCGTAATGGCGTCATCTGCCTGACGTAGCGGGCTGTCCGCGCGCGTTGTATCCTTATGATCTCTTTCTTTTAAGTTTTGCATCACATCTTCTAAACTCGTTTTTACTCCTTTTTGTTCCATTTCGAGTTTGCGACGTTGGGCACGAATTTCAGGCTTAGCCGTCATAAAGATCTTTAATTCCGCCGATGGAAAAACAACGGTTCCAATATCTCTGCCATCCATTACAATTCCCTTTGCATTGCCAAGTTGTTGCTGCAGCTTAACCATTGCTCTACGCACCGAAGGTATTGCAGCTACGGTACTCACATTACTAGAGACTCGCATCTCACGAATCTCTTCTTCTATTTCTACATCATTAAGTTGTGTAATGGGAAGGCCGGAAGAATCTAGTATGAAGTCTATTCTTATATTATTTAAAGCCTGAGTAATCTCCCGCTCATTTTGGAGATCTATGTTATTATTCAACATATACAGGGTCACCGCGCGATACATGGCTCCGGAATCGACATAAATATAACCCAACTGCTTCGCCACCGATTTTGCTGTTGTACTTTTTCCGCATGCAGAATATCCATCGATAGCAATAATTATTTTACTCATAAGCTCAGCAATCTTTCATCGGACAAGGAATTGGCTCTCCCTTCTTTAGTTTTTTATGATTCTTGTTTTTTACAAGGCCAGTATTCGCCTTACAACCCGAGAAAACGAGCAATAATGCAAAAAAGAATATTTGTATATATCTTAATAGCGGTCTCAAAATACTACATTTACTGTTGTCAAAGATAGATAAATAAAGCAATGAATAAGGAAATTTTTTCGGTGGAAGGTCAAGTTGTTGATATTGAGCAGCAGCTTATATTCCCGGGTAGAGTTAGCATTAAAGAAGGGAAAATAGATAATATTGAAGCGATAACGACTGCCCCCAAACATTATATCATGCCCGGGTTTATCGATGCCCATATCCATATCGAAAGCTCTTTGTTGGTTCCATCGGAGTTCGCTCGGCTGGCTCTGCCTTTCGGAACAGTAGCTACAGTATCTGACCCGCACGAGATAGGAAATGTACTTGGCGTTAAAGGCGTCCACTATATGTTAGAGGATGCCGAAGGAGCTAAACTTAAATTCTATTTTGGCGCACCCTCGTGTGTTCCTGCAACCCCATTCGAAACAGCCGGCGATATAATTGATACGGCGGATGTTGAAGAACTTCTTCGTGATACGCGAATAAAATATCTCGCAGAAATGATGAACTGGCCGGGCGTGCTTAATAACGACCCCGTTGTGCTTGCTAAAATTGATGCTGCTAAAAAGCTTAATAAACCTGTTGATGGTCACGCACCAGGACTACGAGGTAAAGACGCTCAGGATTACATTTCGCACGGAATCAGCACCGATCACGAATGCTTTACTAAGGAAGAAGCAGCTGACAAGCTGAAGTTTGGTATGAAAATCCTAATTCGGGAAGGAAGTGCGGCCAGGAATTTCGAAGCCTTGCACGAACTTTTACATGATCATTCCGATCAAATGATGCTCTGCTCCGATGATATGCACCCCGATCTTCTTATTACCGGGCATATAAACCGCCTGGTAAAAAGAGCGGTCGCCAAAGGCATAGACCTCTTTAAAGTACTAAAAGCAGCCTGTATCAATCCTGTAAATCATTACAAGCTCGAAGTAGGGCTGCTGCGAAAAGGTGATCCTGCAGATTTTATCGTTGTTGACAACCTCACAGATTTTAATGTTCTCGAGACCTATATCAATGGTGAGCTAGTAGCAAAAAATGGAGATTCGTTATTGCCCAGAACAAAAAGTGCTGTAATCAACAAATTCAATACCTCTTTAAAATCGGTAGCTGACTTTAGGATCAAAGCAAAATCGACAAACGTTAATGCTATTGAAGCCTTAGACGGTGAACTAATTACTAACCGGATTGATGCAAAAATCAAAATTATTGATGGACACGCCGAGCCTAATTTAGAAGAGGATATCTTGAAATTAGCCGTGATCAACCGATATGCAGACAAGCCTCCTGCTATTGCGTTTATTAAGAACTTTGGGTTAAAGGAAGGTGCAATTGCATCTTCGGTGGGACATGATTCGCATAATATTACTGTGGTTGGTGTGAACGATCAAGCCATTGCAAAGGCCGTTAATCTTATTATAAAAAATAAGGGTGGCTTATCTACCGTGAGCAATACAAAAGAGGAGGTTCTCCCGCTACCAGTGGCCGGTTTAATGTCTGATGAAGACGGCTATGATGTTGCCAAAGCCTATGCCAATCTCGATAAACAAAGTAAATTAATGGGATCTACGCTTCGCGCTCCTTTCATGACTTTGTCTTTTATGGCCTTGCTGGTGATACCCTCGATCAAACTCAGCGATCTGGGTCTTTTCGATGGTGATAAGTTTGCGTTTATCGACGTGTTTGCTCCTTGAGTTTATAGAAAATACTTACATGAGCTCAGATTAAGTAAAAAGAAGTAGCGATGTAATCATTATGCTATTTACTCAAGATTTTTTTAAGATTATGATGGACTTTATTCGAAGGTTTGTTAAATTGGTATAGAATAAACAGATTGTGATATGGGAAGAAAACCAGAAGGTCAAGCAGAGAAGATGTTTAAGCGTTTCGGTAAAAATGTAGATACATTTATCGCTGAGTTAAGTGATGCCAAAGGCAATACCAGCGAAGAATTTCAAAGCCGATTAGAAGAGCTCAAAAGAAGCAAAGATTCTCTTGGAGAGAAGTTTAAAGACTTTAGGGAAGAGAATAAAGATAAATGGGATGATGTTCAATCTGAATTGGAACGCGCCGGGCAAGAATTTAAGAAAGCCGTAAACAACCTATTTGCAAACAGAAATTCGAATTAATTAGCTTTTCGGAGTTGCTTTAAAACTGTATTAAAGTCTTTCGGATAGGGCGCCTCTATCTGCAAGGTATTGTTTGCCATATTTTTAAACTTTATAGCGTAGGCATGCAATGCAACACGGGGCATAATTGGACGTTCCTCCAATTCTATCTTTAGTTTATAATTCCTCTTCAAGGACGATAGAAATAGGTCTTTCCCACCATAGATAGTGTCTGCAATTAAAGGTGCTTCTATGGCAGCCAGATGAACTCTTATTTGGTGCATCCTCCCGGTAATAGGCTTAGCTTCAACTAAACTATGCTTTTTAAAACTTTCAAGTGTATTGACAATCGTCATTGACGGCTTTCCCTCGCGCCGGATTCGCGCAGCGCCTGAAGCCGACACATGGATAGAAAGATCTATATGGCGGTCTTTGAAGCCGTGAACCCCATCCACCATCGCATGATAGGTTTTCTCTACCTCTCTATCCGAAAACTGCATATTAGCATGACGATAAGCATCGCTAGTTTTGGCAATAACCAGTATACCAGAGGTATCCTTATCTAATCTATGACAAACCTGGCAATCATTTTGGTAGTCTCTTGCCATTGCTAAAACACTATAGCGGCTCGATCTATCTTCTAGTGTCGCAAGCCCCGCAGGTTTATTGATGACCACATAATCATCGTCCTCAAATAATATCCAATCACTAAATTTATACTTCTGGCTCACTTGATGTCCATTTATCTCTTGGTAATAAAAAGCTAAACTTAGCTCCTTTTCCTGGTTCGCTCTCAAGCTCAATCTGTGAGTTATGGCGTTCCAGTATATGCTTTACAATTGCCAGGCCTAACCCAGTGCTTTTCTTGACCGTTCGACTCTTATCAATTCTAAAGAATCGATTAAAAATACGTTCATGATATTTTTCAGCAATTCCCTCGCCATCATCAGCTATCGCTATGCGAACCTTATCATCTAGCTCATTAATTTCTATTACCACCTTTCCTCCTGGCTTATTATGATTGATACCATTATTTACAAGATTGATCATCACTTGCATAATTCGCGAATAATCTGCAAAAACTATAATGGGAGTAATATTATGTTTAAGCTCCAAGGTAACAGAAGCTTTATTCGCTTTCGATTCGCGGTCATCAATAATTTCTTCAGCCAAACTGATCATGTTAAAATGGTCGGGAATCATGCGTATAGCCTCTGATTCTATTTGGGATAAGGTTAGAAGATCTTGAATAAGGATATCGATATAATCGAGATTACGTGCAGACTTTCGAAGGAACTTGTTACGAACTTCCTTATCCTTAATCGCCCCATCGAGCAGTGTATGCACATAACCCTGAGCAGAAAATAATGGCGACTTGAGCTCATGAGAAACGTCTGCAATAAATTGCCGCCTTAGGTTTGACTTCTTATTAAGATCTTCAAACTTCAAGTTTTGAGACTGGCGAAATCGATTAATTGCTGCCCCAAGCACCTGAGCATCACGCATGCTAAAGCTATATTCATCACCATCTTTACTGCGATTTTCTAGATTCTTGACTAAGATTTTCAACTTATTCATATCTCTGAAAACCAGATACTCATTAAATATCCATACAATACTAAATACAACCACAGTTATGGCAAAGAATACAACCCAAAGCTGAGTGTTCGTTAACTGAAATGGTATTAAGATCAAGGTAATAACTGCCCCTGATAACAAGGCAATAATTAAGGATAAAACAGGATGCTTCATTACTTATCGGGATCGAACTTATAGCCCACACCCATGACCGTCTTAATGTACTTGTCACCGATTTTCTCGCGCACTTTGCGCACATGGACATCGACCGTTCTTGCCAAAACATATACATCGGCACCCCAGATGTTTTTGAGCAGGACATCACGATTAAATACCTGCCCTGCCTTTGAAGCCAAAAAGTAGAGGAGCTCAAACTCCTTCTTTGGCAAATTAATTACCTTTTCTCCTTTGGTAACCGTAAAGCTGACACGATCAATCTTCAAATCTTTAAACTCAAGCATGGCCGAGCTATCACTAGATCGTTTCGATTTCTTGAAAAAGGCATTAACCCGGCTCATCAAAGCACGTGGCTTAATCGGTTTCATTAGGTAATCATCGGCACCTGAATCAAACGCGGCAATCTCAGAATATTCCTCAACACGAGCTGTAAGAAAAATAATATGAGTATTCGACAGCTCCGGTATTTGGCGGATATGGCGGCATGCCTCCACCCCATCCATTCGGGGCATCATTATGTCCATAATAATGAGCTCGGGCAGGGTGCTTTTCGCAACTTCTACGGCCTGAACACCATCTTTTGCAATCTCTACATGATAACCATCCGATTTAAGGTTATACATGAGCAGTTCCAAAATATCCTCATTATCATCTACTATGAGTACCGTCTTTTTTGATGCTGCCATTTTAAAATCGTTTAAACAAATCTATATCGGTTGCAATGGAAAGATAAGAACAAATCATTATTAAATTGTTAACTGTCCTAGATCCCATAATTTTTTTGCCAGTACTTAATAAACCGTTTAACATCACTCTGTAATGAATCACGAAACATTATTTCAAAATCCGATTGCCGTTCGCGATAGTCGAGGAATGAAATAAAGAATGCATTATTGGGTAGATAATTTGTAAATATTCGCTGGTACCTATCCTTATTATTAAATGGTAGATTATTAAGCCCAAGTTTTATCTCATCAATAAATGCTGCTTTTGAGATTTGCTTAAGACTATCATCCAAATGCGCTATCGATTTATAAAGACTATCTAACCGATATGCCGAATGTACAAGGTAGGTGGTGAAAATTTTTGAATCTTCACGTTCTTCGCGATAATCAATATAAGCTCTCGAATCTTCTCCAAATTTATATTTTAAGTACTCTTCTGCTCCTTTATTTCCAATAAACGTAGCCAGGTTTTCATTAAAGGTCATACTGTCTGGAATAAAGATGGTGCTATGGGTTAGCTCATGGATAAGAGTATTGGCTAGTTCACCCGGTCCATCTTCCAGCATATTACTCAATATCGGATCTTGAAACCAGCCAAGAGTTGACCAACCACTTACCGAGCGCATGTGTACATCATATCCATCGGCCTTTAGCTGACGAGCTAATGCGGTACCCTTTTCCATCTTAAAAAACCCTTTATAGGTAAAGGAGCCTATTATAGGAAAAGACCAGGTTAGTGGCTCGAATGAATACGGAGCGCATGCTGAAACCACCCAAAGTATATCTTCTCCTTTCTGGTTGAAAACTTTTGTGTAATTCTTTGTTGGTTTAAGCCCGAGTGAATCGATCGAAAATCGCTTGATATCATCCACTAGAACAAGTGTTTCCTTCAAAGAATCAGGAAATTCAGGGTCCGCCATGATCTCATCAATAGGCTGAGCATTCCACATTACATTAAACTGACCTGCACCTTGCTCTATTCCATATACAATAAGCTTGAAATTGCTTATCAGTACAATAAGTATTACCGTGATGATAGTCCAGACTACTACCCTTTTTCTGTTTTTCATTCTCTACAAAAATATACTTTACTTGCTTCAACACTATATTTCAGCCCTTTTTATATATTTTACTAATTTTTTTAGTTTTTAATTACTAATTTTTTTAGTTTTGCTTACATCCAATAAAACAAATAGTCCCATGAGTGAACAAACAGAGAAATTAAAGGCGTTAAATCTTACGATAGAAAAACTAGAAAAATCATACGGCAAAGGTGCTGTAATGAAATTAAGTGATGAGCATGTTTCTGATGTGCCGGCAATTTCCACCGGATCACTAGGCTTAGATATCGCCTTAGGCATTGGCGGTATTCCCAAAGGAAGGGTAACCGAGATCTATGGACCGGAGTCTTCAGGAAAGACTACCCTATCTATGCACTGCATTGCCGAGGCTCAAAAAGCCGGTGGCTTAGCTGCCTTTATAGATGCAGAGCATGCTTTCGATAAAGGATATGCCGAGAAACTAGGCATTCAAACCGAAAATCTCCTTATTTCGCAGCCCGATAGCGGCGAACAAGCTCTGGAAATAGCCGAACATTTAATCCGTTCGGGAGCCATAGACATCATTGTAATCGACTCCGTAGCCGCTCTTGTACCGAAGGCAGAATTAGAAGGCGAAATGGGAGACAGCAAAATGGGACTTCAAGCCAGGCTGATGTCTCAGGCTTTGCGAAAGCTTACCGGCACCATTAACAAAACGGGTTGCGCCTGTATTTTTATTAACCAGTTGCGTGAGAAGATTGGTGTGATGTTTGGAAATCCAGAAACAACAACTGGAGGAAACGCATTGAAATTCTATTCTTCTGTACGACTTGACATTCGTCGTATTGGGCAAATAAAAGAGTCTACTGCAGATGTTACGGGTAATAGAACTCGAGTTAAAGTGGTAAAAAATAAGGTTGCGCCACCATTCAAAGTAGTTGAATTTGATATCATGTATGGACAGGGCATCTCCAAGTCTGGAGAAATACTCGACATTGGCGTTGAACTAGAGATTATCAAGAAGGCTGGATCGTGGTTTTCCTATGAAGGCAATAAGCTAGGTCAGGGAAGAGACGCTGTAAAAGCACTCATCGAGGACAATCCAGAATTAATGGAAGAATTAGAAAGCAGAATTAAAAGCAATATTAGTGGCGAGGTGCTCGATGAGCCTATTGCTGCTGCAGAATAAAATAGATTTATCTTCATTACAGCCTTGAATACGTTTGTGTTCAAGGCTTTTTTATAAAAAAATATTCGAAAATCATCCCAAGACCTAAATTTTATGGTTAATATTAATTACTGATTCCAGTGATTAATAATGAAGATTCTCCTTGTAGATGATCACAGTATATTGTTAGATGGCGTTTCGACTCTCTTAACGAAATCCGCTTACGAAGTAGTTAATAAAGCTCATAATATTGATGAAGCTTTAACCTATTTCAAAGAAACAGAGTTTGATATACTCATAACAGACTTCAACATTGTCGATGACAATGGTCTGGTCCTGATCCGGAAATTAAAGCACATTTACCCAAATCTAAACATCATCGTGCTAAGCATGCAAGATGAGGCTCATCTGATTAAGGAAATTCTTAAAGATGGTGTTAATGGGCATGTGCTTAAAAAAGAGAATCACTATGATCTAATATCAGCACTATCCCTTTTGGAGAAGGACGAGATATTTCTAAACGAAGAACTAACGGAAATTATTGATCATGCCCTAAATCATTCTAACGACGATATTTCGCTCTCTGAGAAAGAAACCCATGTTCTACAACTAATCGCAAATAATTACACCAAGAAGGAAATCGGAGCTGAATTAAATACCAGCGACAGGTCTGTAAATACACTTTGTCGTAGTCTTTTCAAAAAAACTAAAACCAGCTCCATAGTAGGCTTACTCAAATTTGCCTATGCACATAATATGGTTTAGTCGTATCGGGATAACTTTTCTATGAACACACCCCTTAAATTCGATTCAGAGGAGCTGCATCTACTAAGCGACAGTAAGTTTCTGTTGGCAAAACGTCGTATTCAGGAAAAAATAACAGGGCTTCTCGAAAACCTACAAACCGATCTCGCCCATCAATGCACCGATAAGCTATCGGTAGATATAAATACGCTCTTCAACCCTCCTAAAATATCGAAAGGAGAGAACTACAAGGGGCTACCTTATCATGTACTTGATTTTCCTGCTGTATTCCAAAACGAAAATATCTTAGCATTCCGAACCATGTTTTATTGGGGCAACTTTTTTAGTGCTACCCTCCACTTACAAGGTGAATTTCTTAATCAAAACCGGCAGGCACTTCTAGATAACTTTGAGAAGCTCATCGAAACAAACTGTTATATCTGTGTTCACGAAACACCTTGGGAGTATACCTATTCCAAGGATAATTACGAACAGCTATCACTACAGCATCGAGCAAAGATTCAAAAGGATAACTTCATTAAACTGAGTATAAAAATTGCAGTAGAGGATTATTCGATCCTCAACAAAAAGGTAAAAGATTTCTACTTTAATTTAATACCGCTCCTTAAGTTAAATCCTTAACTACGAATAGCCTCTACGGGATCCATTCGAGCTGCCAGAGCCGCTGGAATAATTCCTGATATCATCCCAATCGACGCACTTACTCCAAGACCTAAAACGACATTTTGGAAGGTGAGTGAGAGTTCAAGACTGCCCAAAGAGGCAAAAGACAACATATACACGAGAAAGAGCCCCGTGCCTCCACCTAATACGCTTAGGAATACAGACTCGAACAAAAACTGGAATAAGACAAAATAATTCTTAGCGCCTAACGATTTCTGAATTCCAATAATATTGGTTCTCTCGCGAACGGAAACGAACATAATATTTGCAATTCCAAACCCTCCAACGAGAATCGAAAATCCACCAATGAACCAGCCAGCCACTGTTAAGACATCAAATACTCCGCCAATTATATTCGCAATGGCTTCAGGCCTGTTAAGAGCGAAATTGTCTTTGTCCTTAGGCCTCAGTCCTCGCTTTGATCGCATTAATCCTCTTAGCTCATACTCCAATTTAACAAGGCCTACATCGGTGTCTAAGCCTTTAACGCCAATCATTGAAGCTTTCTCATTCCATCGCCCCGTACCTGTGCTGAATATTTTCCTGAAGGAGTCGTACGGGATAATACAGTTGTCATCATTACTAGGAGTACCCAGAAAACTTTCGCCTTCTTCTTCGATAACACCAATTACAAAATATTTTTGGCCACGAATTTTTATGGTTTTACCTAGTGGCTCCTGCTCCTCGAAGAGCTTTTTCGCCACATTTACGCCTATAATTGCGACATTGCTTCCGTTTTGAACTTCAGTTCGAGTAAAGTATCGGCCTTTATCAATAGGCACTGAAAATATTTGGTTATAACCAAAAGAGCCGCCTACTAAGGAGCCCTCATCAAAGCTACTACTGCCATATTTCATTATAGAATTACCATCCTCAGAATGAATTGATATCGCAGATTTAGATTTAAGATTTTCATCCAGGAATTTAAACTCAGAGTAGGAAGGATTTGGCCGGTTCCAAAAATCCCACCATTTAAACTCGCCATTTTCATCTGCTGTAAATGGCCACTTATTAACATAAATAGTACCCGTACCAAGGAAATTTAAACTCTCTCGAATGCTCTTTTCCAAGGAATCGACAACTGTAAATACGCCAATAATCGCAAAAATACCTACAGTAACACCAAGCAGTGACAGGGTGGTTCTAAAGGCATTCATTCGTAAAGCACTCCAGGCGAAGCGGAAGCTTTCTAGAATTAGTTTTATGATTATTCCCATATTCGAGTAGTGACCTTTGTTGTTAAGACAATAATTAGCTGTTTAAGTTACATTATTACTAACATATAATTACTTTTGCATCCTAAATTCGCTAATAGTGTTTAGAACGTATAAAAATAAGAATGAGTTGAGTATATCCAGCATTATTCTTGATTTTTTAAGAAATATTAAAACTAATACCCTTCAGTCTTATGGCATATCCCGATAATCAAAATGTAAAAATGAAATTGTCAAAGTTTAAGTTCGATCTCCCATCGGGCTTAATTGCTAAGTATCCTGTAGATAACAGAGATGAAAGCAGATTGATGGTTATACATAAGGATACGGGCAAAATTGAACATAAAATGTTCAAGGACATCGTAGACTATTTTGATGAAGGGGATGTAATGGTCGTAAATGACACCAGGGTTTTCCCAGCACGACTTTATGGTAATAAAGAAAAGACAGGTGCCCAAATTGAAGTTTTTTTACTTCGAGAACTAAATAGCGAAATGAGGCTATGGGATGTTTTAGTTGATCCGGCTCGAAAAATTAGAGTTGGCAATAAACTTTATTTTGGCGAAGGTGAGTTAGTAGCTGAAGTAATTGATAATACCACCTCTCGTGGACGAACGATTCGATTTTTATTCGATGGAACGAACGAAGAGTTTACTCAGGTAATTGATCAATTGGGTGAAACTCCATTACCCAAAACAATTGAAAGAAAAGCAGAACCGGAAGATCGAGAGCGCTTTCAAACAATTTATGCTAAAAATACTGGTGCTGTAGCTGCGCCAACGGCTGGATTGCACTTTACTCCACACCTTCTCAAAAAACTAGAGATCATTGGTGTTGAGATGGCTCCCATCACCCTACATATTGGACTTGGCACATTCAGACCTGTAGATGTAGAAGATCTTACAAAGCATAAGATGGATTCTGAGAACTTTCAGGTTAGTGCAGAAACAGCCAAGATTGTAAATGACACCCTTGAAAAGAAAAAGAGAGTAATTGCTGTTGGCACCACCTCGATGCGAGCACTTGAAACAGCGGTATCGGCAAACGATAAGCTTAAAGCAAAGGAAGGTTGGACCGATAAGTTCATTTTTCCTCCTTATGAGTTTAAGATTTGCAACGCCATGATCACCAATTTCCATTTACCCGAATCTACACTATTAATGATGGCGGTAGCCTTTGGCGGGTACGACTTGATCATGGATGCATACAAGGTAGCGATTAAAGAGAAGTATCGATTCTTTACCTTCGGCGATGCAATGCTAATAATCTAAGTAGCTTAGACGAACCTTAATTTCTAGTTAAGATTTTCCTTATTTTAGTCTTATGACTAAGTATGCACTAATCGTTGCTGGCGGAAGCGGCTCTCGCATGAAATCTGCAATACCTAAACAGTTTCTTCTGCTTGCCAATAAACCTGTGCTGATGCATACCATTGAAGCTTTTGCCAAGGAGGATCCTCTAACCTCGATTATCCTGGTACTGCCCGCATCAGAGATTCCAAATTGGAAGGAGCTAGTAAGCGATTATAATTTCAAAATAGACCATGTGATCCAGGAAGGAGGTCAGACTAGATTTCATTCCGTAAAAAATGGGCTTAAAAAAATTGCGAACGAGGGCTTGGTGGCAATTCATGATGGAGTGCGCCCCCTAGTGACGCCAGAGCTAATTAAACGATGTTTTGATACAGCGGCCTCCAAAAGCTCGGGGGTAGCCGCAGTTGCCCCAAAAGACTCTATTCGGCAGGTTGAGAACGATTCTAATGTTAGCGTAAATCGTGATAACTATCAGCTTATCCAAACACCACAAACCTTTGAGGTAAAACAAATTAAAGCAGCATACCAAGCAGAAAGCCAATCCCATGCAACCGACGATGCCTCTGTTGCAGAGAACTACGGCATGCCAATTACCCTTGTTGAGGGCGAATACTCCAATATAAAAATAACAACGCCTGAGGATATTGCTATCGCCCAGGCGCTGATCAATGAAAGAGGGTATTAACTAATCAATACTCATCTTCATTAAAAAAGAAATCTTCTTTAGTGGGATAATCCGGCCATATCTCCTCGATTGTCTCGTATGGCTGGCCATCATCCTCTAACTCCTGTAAATTCTCAACAACTTCCAATGGTGCACCAGAACGGATCGAATAATCGATTAATTCATCTTTTGTTGCAGGCCATGGGGCATCTTCTAAGTATGATGCTAATTCTAGTGTCCAGTACATATCAACTCTTCAAATTTTTCGCAAATATATAAGTTCTAATTTTAAATCAAATAAATCCACCACATTTATCATTTTGGCAGCTCTTATGCCAAATAATCTTCAATTTATTGGCATTTTTAGGGTGGATACAATATCGATTTCAGAAGTAACCATTTTTTTTACGTTTGAGTTTCAAAAGATTACTATGAGTGACGAGAAAATAATATTTTCAATGGCCGGAGTGAGCAAAGTGCATCCGCCGCAAAAAAAAGTTCTGAACAATATTTATTTGTCCTTTTTTTATGGGGCGAAAATTGGAGTTCTGGGACTTAATGGATCCGGTAAGTCTTCCCTCCTAAGAATAATAGCAGGCATCGATAAGCAGATTCAAGGAGAGGTAGTTTTTTCTCCCGGATATAGCGTAGGCATGCTCGAACAGGAACCTCAGCTTGACCCGGCAAAGACTGTAAAGGAAATTGTTGAGGAAGGAGTTCATGAAACCGTTGACTTGTTAAAGGAGTTTGAGGCAATTAACGAAAAGTTTGCCGATCCTGTATTGATGGAAGACCCAGATGCCATGACTAAGCTCATTGAAGAGCAGGGTGAAATACAGGAGAAGCTAGACAATATGGGAGCTTGGGATCTAGACTCGAAACTAGAAAGGGCCATGGATGCACTTAGAACCCCTCCTGCCGAATCCAAAGTTGAGAACTTATCTGGTGGAGAGAAGCGTCGGGTTGCACTCTGCAGGTTACTCTTAAGCGAGCCTGATGTTCTGCTGCTGGATGAGCCAACGAATCATTTGGATGCAGAATCTGTGCACTGGCTCGAAAGTCATCTGCAGCAGTACAAAGGGACAGTTATTGCGGTTACTCATGATCGGTATTTTCTAGACAATGTTGCTGGTTGGATTCTTGAGCTAGATCGAGGCGAAGGAATTCCTTGGAAAGGAAACTATTCTTCTTGGCTTGACCAGAAACAAAAACGACTTGCTCAAGAAGAAAAATCTGCGAGTAAAAGACAAAAAACGCTTGAACGTGAATTAGAGTGGATCAGGATGGCACCAAAAGGGCGACATGCGAAAGCCAAAGCAAGGATAAACTCATACGATCAGCTATTGAGTGCAGACGTAAAAGAGAAAGAAGAGAAATTAGAATTATTTATTCCTCCCGGCGAGCGACTGGGGAATAAGGTTATTATTGCTGAAAATGTATCGAAAGCCTTTGGCGATAAGTTATTATTTGAAAATCTTAATTTTTCACTCCCACAAGGAGGGATTGTTGGTGTAATTGGGCCCAATGGGGCTGGAAAAACAACACTTTTTAAGATGATTACCGGCAAAGAACAACCGGATCAAGGCGATTTTGAGGTTGGGTCTACCGTTCAGATTGCCTATGTCGACCAGGAGCATGATAATCTAAAAGGCGAGAAATCGGTTTGGGAAGCTATTACTGAAGGAAACGAACTAATAAAGCTCGGTGGCCGCGAAGTAAACTCACGGGCCTATGTGAGCAAGTTTAATTTTAATGGCAACGACCAACAGAAAAAAGTAGGACAGCTTTCAGGCGGTGAACGTAATAGGGTTCATCTTGCCTTAGCATTGAAGCAAGGGGCTAACTTACTATTACTCGATGAGCCTACAAACGATCTGGATGTAAATACTCTTAGAGCTTTAGAGGAAGGACTTGAGAATTTCGCCGGTTGTGCCGTTATAATATCACACGACAGGTGGTTCCTGGATAGAATATGTACTCATATTCTTGCATTCGAAGGAAACTCTTCCGTCTACTGGTTCGAAGGAAGTTATTCAGAATATGAGGAGAATCGATTGCAACGACTGGGAGGCGATGGCATACCACAGCGTATTAAGTACAAAAAACTAAAAAGCTAATTATTAGAAATATTTTGGGTGTTTAAACATATACCCAATAGTTTTGTATTTTTAATTGATTTTTTTGTACTACTTATTTTTTTAAATACTAGGCTGGCTTTATGAATGACGATAAGCTCATCTTTATCATCGATGATGATATTGTGCAAAATGAGATACATAGTCTTCTGATCAATAAGATTGATCCGGATGCTAAGGTATTATCATTTATTAACTCAGAGTATGCTCTCGATTTTATAAGCAAAGGCACGACTCCTGATATTATTTTTCTGGATCTGAATATTCCGGGCGACACAATCACTAACTTCCTTGAAGAACATCATTCTTCTAATTTAAAAGGTCATATTTATTTGATGTCTGCGACGACTTATTTTGATGAAAGTTCGAGCTTTACCCAGTATCCCGCAGTCAAAGATTTTATTTCTAAGCCATTATTAGCACATAAATTAGATCATGTGTTAGGAGCTTACGCCTAGTGCTCATGTAATCGTTTCGGCGTGATTATTTGATCTAGTTTTAGCGTATCGCCCTTCATGCCAGGAGAAATATCTATTAAAACGGGCTGTCCGGCCTCAATCCATGCCGTGTACCAAAAGTCCCCGATCATTTTAATGGAACGTTGCATCTGCTGCTCAACAACAGGTAATGTCCGATGGTATTCAGTAGCATATTTCTCTGAATAAACACGTATGGTTCTGTTTCTGGAATCTTCGTAGGCAAATTTCTTATCCTCACCAACGCTCACCGTAGCAAGTTTTTCAACGATAAAGACAGAATCCACGAGCGCATTTGCATCGAATACTGCATCCCAAATGGCCCCCTGCGGATCTGCAACATATTCTGCCCTGCCAACCAGAAAATCATAATTATCACTAAATAACTGCGGCAGTCTTGTTTCCCAAAAGCCATGAATGCCCTCCTGGCCTGTGAATTGACCATTATAATTACTTGTTGTGTGTAACGGAACATTAGCATCGGCTATATAATGCGCGAGGTCGCAAGAAGTCCGAATAATGGCATCATAATCCTTGCTTGCATATGCCTTTACCAATTTCTGGTACGTGTAATAAGTGTACCATGGGCCATGCCCATGAGATTCGAGAAACGCCTCTCCATAGCGCTCCACCGCCTTCGACCAGTATTTTGGAATGCTATCTAGGTGGTCGTAATCATCTAAATCGATATAATGACGTGGCCCTTCCGCTTCTATAACATACCTCCGCTGGTCTGGTGCTACTGATTTTTCAATTATTATCTCACTATTTTTCTTGTAAAAAATCATTAATTCCGAAGGGAGTGTAGTAATGGCTAATCGAGTAATCTTGCGATGACCATAAAACCCCCAGGGAGCATGAGCAGAGAACAAAATTCCTAGCCCAATCAGTACCAGAAACCAATAAAAACGCATGATTTATTAAAGTTAGTCTAATTTATTTAAATTATACTTTTGCGATTACCAAATCTTACTTCTATATTTGCACTCTCAAAAAAAACTGAGCCCAAATTATTAGATTATATGGCAAATCATAAGTCGGCATTAAAAAGAATTCGTTCAGACAAAGCTAAGTACTTAAGAAATAGGTACCAGACTAAATCTACGCGTACTTTTATCAAGAAACTAAAAGAGACTTCTGACAAGAAGGAGGCTGAAGAATTATTTCAAAAAGTTAGTGGCATGATAGATAAACTTGCAAAAAAGAATATCATTCATAAAAATAAAGCCGCGCATAATAAATCTAAGTTAGCACGTTACGTGAACAGCTTGTAAGTAGCTCTCTAAAGAAATTATAAGCCATCTGAAAATTCAGATGGCTTTTTTTATGACAAATAACTATGTTTGATTGTAATATTTTAAAATCGCATAGATGTCGAAGCCTTACAAACTAAATATTAAGCAATGGGCAGATGAAGACAGGCCCAGAGAAAAGCTACTGCTTAAGGGAAAATCATCTTTAACGAATGCCGAGCTGATAGGCATACTCATAGGGTCTGGTACAAAAGAGCAAACTGCGGTAGATTTAGGAAAGCTCATATTAGATCAAAACGATAACGATCTAAATCAGGTGGCGAGGTTAAGCGTGCAGGAATTAAAGAAATTTCATGGTATTGGCGACGCCAAGGCTATCGCGATAGTTAGTGCCTTAGAACTTGGTAGGCGCCGACCCGTCTCGGTAGCGTCAACAAAAATATCGAGTTCTAAAGATGCATTCACAGCGATGAAACCTGAACTTGCTGATCTCGACCATGAAGAGTTCTGGCTACTCCTTTTAAGCCGATCAAACGGTATCATCAAAAAGCAAAACATCAGCCAGGGAGGAATTTCCGGAACCGTTGCCGATCCGAAACTAATTTTCAACCATGCTCTTAACCATCTTGCCAGCAGTATAATTTTAGTCCATAACCATCCTTCTGGCAACAAAAAACCTAGTGAAGCGGACAGACGACTTACTAAACAATTATTCGAGGCTGGCAAATTGCTCGAAATTGCAGTTCTAGATCATATTATTTTTACAGATAACGGCTATTTTAGCTTTGCGGATGAAAATTTATTATAGCACACCCCATGAGTAACATTGCCAGAATATCATTAACCATAGGTTTGATTATCGTTATTATCATTAGCATAATTTCATTGCTCATGACTGTAGAGGTAACTGACTATCAGAAATCTATCGAAGAGCAAAGGACAGAGAAAGACCTCTATATGAGTAACGACTTCAATTCTCCATTTCTGACCACCAATACACCTTTCCACAGATTAGATTATTTTGAAATAGACAAGTCTTATGTTATAGAGGCTACTTTTATTAGAAATAATATTACGGATAGCATTACCCTGATAACCAACACTGGCGAGAATCAGGTCTATTATATTTATGGTAATGCAGTTTTTGAGGTCGATGGCAAAAATTGTCTTGTACAATTGTTGAAAGCACCTGAATCCGAAAAACTCTTTCTACCATTTATGGATAAGACCAGTGGTGAATCTACCTACGGTGCCGGGAGATATCTTGACCTTGAAATCCCCCGCAAGGATGAAATTACTATTGACTTCAATTTAGCCTATAACCCCTATTGCGCATATACTCCTGCCTATAGTTGCCCGTTTCCGCCCAAAGAAAATGTGCTAGATGTTGCCATTGAAGCCGGCGAAAAGACCTTCTCGAAGAGTAGCGAGTAATTATCAAGACTTCGCATTTAACAATCTGTTGAAAGCATTACTTTTGCTACCTTGAATTAAGCATGTAATTATTAGACTTTTAGTGAATTAATCCATGAAGATTTCTTTCAACTGGCTCAAACAATACATTAAATTATCAGAATCCCCGGAAGAGGTATCAGAAAAACTAACTGCCACAGGTCTTGAGGTAGAAGGGTTAGAAGAAATAGAATCTGTCCCAGGTGGACTTAATGGATTGGTAGTGGGTAAAGTACTCACTTGCGACCCGCACCCTAATGCCGATAAGCTTAAGATTACTACAGTCGATATTGGTGGAGGTGAACCTTCGCAGATAGTCTGTGGTGCACCCAATGTAGCAGCCGGCCAAACGGTAGTGGTTGCACCCGTTGGCACTACTTTATACGCACCAGATGGGAGCGAGTTTAAAATTAAGAAAGCTAAAATTCGGGGTGAGGCTTCACAAGGTATGATTTGTGCCGAAGATGAAATAGGGTTAGGCGCAAGCCACGACGGCATACTGGTTCTCGAGGATCATTTGCAAGCGGGTAGTTCTGTGAGAGAACATTTCAAGATTGAAAATGACTTTTTAATAGAAATTGGCCTAACTCCCAATAGAGCCGATGCTACTTCTCATATTGGAGTTGCCCGCGATCTACGCGCCATCTATCATAGGCCAATTCTCTGGCCATCCGTCGATGATTTTAACGTTGATAATCATGATTTAGAAATTGATGTGATTGTTGAGAACTCTGATGCATGCCCAAGGTACTCTGGGGTCACTATCACAGGCCTTACGGTTCAAGAATCCCCTGATTGGCTGAAAAACAGATTGCAAACAATTGGATTAAAGCCAATCAATAACCTGGTTGATATTACGAACTATGTGCTTCATGAAACTGGTCAGCCCCTACACGCTTTTGATGCCGACCAGGTAAAAGGCAATAAGGTCATTATTAAAACCCTCGATAAAGGGGCAACCTTTGTTACCCTAGATGAAGAAAAAAGGTCGCTGAATGACAACGATTTAATGATCTGCAACGAATCAGAAGGGATGTGTATTGCCGGGGTATTAGGCGGCCTTCATTCAGGTGTTACTAGCAGCACCACAAGTGTATTTTTGGAGTCAGCGTATTTTTCTCCAGACTTTATTCGACGAACCGCACAATCGCATCAGATTAAAACAGATGCATCCTTTAGGTTTGAGAGGGGTACCGATCCAAACCTTACGGTTTATGCGCTTAAAAGGGCAGCCCTGCTTATGAAAGAGTTGGGTGGTGGAGTGATTTCTTCTGAGGTTGTAGACGTCTACCCAAATCCAATTGAGGACTTCGTTGTACCTGTGAAGAAATCAAATATCGGTCGCTTGATTGGAAAGACTCTTCCTGAAACGGAAATCAGAACCATTCTCGAAGAACTTGATATTAAGGTAGAGAACGAAGATACCAGCGGTTTCGAAGCCATCGTACCTCCGTACCGGGTAGACGTACAACGCGAGGCCGATGTGATTGAAGAAATTCTTAGAATCCATGGTTTCGATAATGTGGAGTTACCGGATCACGTTGGCTCCTCCTTTCTTGCAGAATTTCCGGCCATAGACCCTAACCGCGAACAATTGAAAGTGTCCTCCTACCTGGCAGCCAACGGTTACTACGAAATCATGACCAATTCGCTAACCAAACCAAACTATAGCGAATTAACCACAGAAATCGATAGCTCAAGAAATGTAGAAATACTGAATAAATTGAGTGAGGATCTCGGTGTATTACGACAAAGCTTACTTTTTACCGGCCTGGAAATTGTTGCGTACAATATCAATCGGCGTCAGAAAGATTTAAAACTCTTTGAGTTTGGAAAACAGTATCACCTAAATGAAGGTGCTTACGCCGAGGAAATGCATCTTGGCCTTTGGACAACGGGGACATTTGAACAAGAAAATTGGGCTGCGAGTAAAAAGAGTTTTTCGTTTAATGATCTTACGGGGCCTGTCAACAATATATTGGCTAAGTTAAATATTCCGGGTATTACTACGGAAGAAACATCGAGCACCATGTTCGAATATGGCCTCAGTCTGAAAAAAGGAAGCAAAACCCTCGTTGAGTACGGATTAGTAAGCGCCGTTTTGACTAAGAATTTAGGTCTAAATCAAGAAATTTTTTATGCAGATTTTAACTGGGACTTGCTTTTACGACTTACAAATGATAATATCGTAGTAGAACGAGCTTCTCGTTTTCCGGAGGTTAGAAGAGACCTTTCTTTGGTAATTGATAAAGACGTTCAGTTTAAAGATATCTTGGCAATAACAAGATCTACTGAACGAAAGTATATTAAAAATGTTGATGTGTTTGATCTCTATGAAGGAGAAAAACTGGATGAAAACAAAAAAGCTTATTCAGTTAAATTCATCCTGGAAGATAAAGAGAAAACACTCACAGATAAGGTAATAGATAAAACTATGCAAAGGCTAATGAAAGCTTTTGAATCAGAACTCAACGCATTGATAAGACAATAAATTATGGCTCTGGATAGAATTAACGCGGAACTACAATCACTGGAAAGAAAGTTAACATTACTTATCAATGAAAAGAAAAATCTGAAGTCTCAATACCTTCAATTAGAGCAAGAAAAACGCGATCTTGAGGCCCAGTTAGAGGCGAAAAACGATCAGGTCCAAAGTTTTCAAAATCAAATAAAAATTAGTAAAATTGCTGGAAGTGTAGGAGCAGACAGAAGAGATGCTTCGGAACTGAAAAAGAAGATTGATGAATATGTAAGTGAGATTGATCGTTGTATCGCTCATTTAAGCCAATAAAGCCAAAATAGGGCAAGATCGAATGGATAAACTTTCAATAAAGGTCAAAATTGCAGATCGGGAATACCCGATGAAAGTTGACCCAGCAGATGAGGAGAATATCAGGAGAGCAGGGAAATTAATTAACGACAGACTTCGATCGTATCGCGAAAAATTTGGCATTGATGATAAACAAGATTTACTGTCTATGGTGGCTTTTGATAGCACTGTAGAAAGGCTGAAAATTGAAGGAGAGAGCCATCAAGTCGATGACACCATCGAGCATAAGTTGGCCAAATTAAATCAAATTATCTCAGAGGCTATCTAATACTTTCATTCCGAATCTTTACTGTACTGCTAGTATTTATATAAATAATAGTAGTAATGACTGATTTACTGTATATCATCGTTACCGGAGCGGTTTCGTTGGTGCTGGGTATGATTCTGGGAAGAATCGTTTTTGCCCGAATAAATAAAGTTGAAGAAGCTAAAGCGAAAGATGCAGCAGCCTTGATTCTAAAGGAGGCTAAGGTTAACGCCGAAGAAATTAAGCGTAATAAAATACTCGAAGCCAAAGAAAGATTCCTGAAACTTAAATCTGAGTTTGAAGAAGAAAGCAACCGGAAGAAAAATCAGATTATCTCAAACGAAAACAAACTCAAGCAACGGGAACAAAATTTATCAAAACAGTTTGAGCAGGCTAAACGTAAAGAAGCAGAAGCTGATCAACTTAAAGATAAGCTTGGCATTCAGCTTGAGAACATAAATAAGAAGAAGCAGGAGATTGATAAATTCAATGAGCAAAAGGTTAATATTCTTGAAAAAATCTCTAACCTAACCGCGGACGAAGCGAGGGAGCAGTTAATTGAAACTTTAACGAATGAAGCCCGCACGAAAGCTTCTGCTCAAATTAAAGACATTGTAGAGGACGCCAAGTTAACCGCCACGAAACAGGCCAAGAAAATTGTTATAGACACAATTCAGCGTACAGCAACTGAGCATGCTATTGAAAATTGTGTGTCGGTCTTCAATCTTGATTCGGACGAACTCAAAGGTAAAATAATTGGGCGTGAGGGTAGAAACATCAGAGCAATTGAAGCCGCCACCGGCGTTGAGATAATTGTTGATGATACCCCCGAAGCCATTATTATTTCTGGTTTCGATCCGGTAAGAAGAGAGATTGCTCGATTATCCTTACACAGACTGGTGAAAGATGGCAGAATACATCCTGCCCGAATCGAAGAGATTGTCTCTAAGACCCGTAAAAACATCGAAGAAGAGATTGTAGAAATCGGTGAGCGTACCGCCATTGATTTAGGCATACATGGTCTGCATCCAGAGTTGGTAAGGATGGTTGGCCGAATGCGATTCCGATCTTCCTACGGGCAAAATCTGCTTCAGCACTCACGAGAAGTTGCGAACCTATGTGCACTCATGGCCTCAGAACTTGGTCTAAATCCAAAGCAAGCGAAGAGAGCCGGTCTTTTGCATGATATCGGCAAAGTGTGGCCCGAAGAATCGGAGAAGCCTCATGCTATTTTGGGTATGGAGATGGCGCAGAAGTATAAGGAGCACCCTAAAATCTGTAATGCTATTGGCGCTCACCACGATGAAATAGAGATGACAACACTAATCTCACCAATTGTACAAGCTTGTGATGCCATTAGTGGCGCAAGACCAGGCGCAAGACGTGAGGTTATGGAATCGTATATAAAACGTCTTAAAGATTTGGAGAACCTTGCATTAGAATTCGATGGTGTTGAAAAATGCTATGCGATCCAGGCCGGACGAGAACTACGCGTAATGGTTGATGCAGAATCGGTTACCGATGATGTAGCCGGACAACTCTCATTTGATATATCACAAAAAATTGAAACGGATATGCAGTACCCGGGTCAGATTAAAGTAACGGTAATTCGGGAAATGAGAGCTGTGAATTATGCAAAGTAGGTAACTTAGCTCATTACCTTGGCCATTGTCTCACCAATGTCAGCTGGTGAGGCTACAACATGCAAGCCACATTCACCCATGATTTTCATTTTAGCTGCGGCAGTGTCATCGGCACCACCAATAATAGCACCGGCATGTCCCATGCGCTTGCCTTTAGGCGCTGTTTGGCCAGCAATAAAGCCTACTACAGGCTTTGGATTTCCTTGAGCTTTAATCCAACGTGCTGCGTCGGCTTCATAATTACCACCGATTTCACCAATCATTACAATTCCATCAGTATCAGGGTCATTCATAAAAAGCTCAACGGCTTCTTTGGTAGAAGTTCCAATGATTGGGTCTCCCCCAATTCCAATCGCTGTAGACACGCCTAAGCCTGCCTTCACAACCTGATCTGCTGCTTCGTAGGTAAGTGTCCCAGATTTAGACACTATGCCAATACGGCCCTTCTTAAACACGAAACCAGGCATAATACCCACTTTCGCTTCACCTGGAGTTATCACCCCGGGGCAATTCGGTCCTATTAAGGTAACGTCCTTGGTTTTAATATACTCCTTGGCAAGAACCATATCTTTTGTCGGAATTCCCTCTGTTATAGCTACAATAACCTTAATGCCTGCATCGGCAGCCTCCATAATTGCATCAGCGGCAAATGCCGGTGGAACAAAGATGATAGAAACATTCGCCCCCGCCTTACTTACGGCTTCAGCAACAGTATTAAAGACAGGACGTTCAAGATGAGTTTGGCCGCCTTTACCGGGTGTAACACCACCAACTACATTGGTTCCATATTCGATCATTTGACCGGCATGAAAGGTGCCTTCTGATCCCGTAAACCCTTGTACTACAACCTTTGAATCTTTATTAACTAATACACTCATCTTGTATGATTTTATCGTTGAATTCTCCTTTTAAGATGGCACAAAACTAGCTTAATTCACCTGTATTACAAAGCACAATTCTCAAGATAAGCGATATAATAATATACCCCAATCACGATTTTTTCGGCTGTACTCAATCGTGCGAACCACGTTCATTTTCGTACAGTTTTGGGTGATTATTTTATGATGATTTTTGTTATACTGTTGATTATCTGTGCTTTATGAGTTTTGGCATGAGGATTGTCAATAGATAAGTGGTCAAATACTCAAAATAAATAACAACATGAAAACCGCAAAAAAAACCATCTCTCGCCTGCTCTCAGGCATCTTTGTTTTGCTTGCAACACTCGCTTTTTCTATCCCAACGGCGAGTGCCGGTAACGAAGCCGGTACCTCGGAGGATCTTAATAAAATCTCCGAGAAAGAAATATCTACATTACTTACAGCATACGATATATTCGATGAAAACATCAAGATTCAGAATATTACGGTTAAGATATACAGCACAGACGACAACCTAGTTTACTCAGCCGAAGTCTGTCAACAGGAATTCGATTGTGATAAACGACTTAATTTTCTAATCAATCAGAGTGACTTTTTAACCGAGATTGACAATACGAGAATATACATGCTGAATAAATAATCGCTTTTTAGTTTAGGTTTATATAAAAAAAGGAGGGAAACGCTCTCCTTTTTTTTATGCAAAAAACCCTAACTTGGTCAGACTTTAGCAGTAATCGCTAAATTGGAGCTTTCCTGACTATTTAATGAAAAAAGTCTTATTTGCAATATTGATAATTATCGGTCTCGTAATTATTGGCGGATATTGGTATCTAAATAATAGTAAACCTCACTATAACGGTACAATTGCCATTTCGGGGATTGAGGCTGAGGTTAACGTTAATTTCGACAATTACGGCATACCTCATATTTATGCACAAACTGCCGAAGACGCCTATTTTGCGCTCGGATATTTGCAGGCTCAGGAACGACTATTCCAAATGGAGATGATTCGCAGAGTGGCTACAGGAAGGCTCTCCGAAATACTTGGCGAAGAGTTTATAGAAACCGATAAATTATTTAGGGTCTTAAGTATTGCACAAAAATCTGAGGAGTTCTACGAAGATTTTAAGAAAGGTGCCGGACCCTATAAAACAGCCGCTGAAGCCTATTTTAAAGGCATCAACAGCTTTATAAATAATGGGCCAACTCCCATTGAATTTAGTGTCATCGGAATACCGAAAGCCCCCTTTTCCGTAAAAGATGCCTATGGAGCTGCTGGATATATGTCATTTGGATTTGCCGATGGTTTTAGAGTTGATCCACTCACCTCCAAAATCGCACTCACGCTTGGCGAAGATTACCTGAAGGATATTGGCTTACATACTATTTACGATTCCACCTACATTAGGTCCT
The DNA here is from genome assembly GCA_965368405.1 of uncultured Cyclobacteriaceae bacterium. Classification (GTDB taxonomy): domain Bacteria; phylum Bacteroidota; class Bacteroidia; order Cytophagales; family Cyclobacteriaceae; genus S012-113. The sequence continues at coordinate 2,852 of CBDUMS010000043.1, read as the reverse complement.
ATATATCCGATGAGTCACTTTCTTTAACCGCTCTATCGAGCACTATAAACAAAATTCCTGCGCCATTGCTTCATGGCAGTAATAGTTGGGTTATCAGCCCTAAAAAATCAGCAACGGGTAATGCGATTTTCGAAAATGACACACATATTCAATTTGGTCAGCCCTCAGTCTGGTACGAGGCCCATCTCGAATATCCCGGCACCGCTCTTTATGGCCATTACCTAGCGGGATTTCCATTTGCAATTTTAGGGCACAATCAATTTGCAGCCTGGGGCATGACAATGTTTGAAAATGATGACGTAGATCTGTATCAGGAAAAGCTTAATCCCGATAATCGCAATGAGATCTGGCGTAAAACCGCTTGGCAGCAACTAGAAAGCAGAGAGGAAGTAATTAAAGTAAAGGATGGCAATCCGATTAAATTTACTGTCCGGAGCTCAGACCATGGACCAATAATTAACGATGTTTTATTTTCTGACTCCATTGTCCAGGAACCGGTATCAACCTACTGGGAATTCTTACATGCCAAAAATGATCTTCTAAAACCTACGTATAAGCTGGGTAATGTCTCCCATATCGATCAGGCGAGACAAGCGGCATCGGAAATAGAGTCACCTGGCTTAAATATCATGTATGCTGACAAGGATGGAAACATTGCTTGGTGGGCAGCAGCTAGATTACCGATCAGACCAGAAGGTTCAAATCCAAAACTCTTGCTCGACGGTAGTTCAGGTATTGATGATTATTTGGGATATTATGATTTCACTGCAAATCCGCAAGCAGAAAACCCACCGTGGGGTTATGTTTATTCAGCGAACAATCAGCCCGATAGCGTTAATGGTATCCTGTACCCTGGTTATTATCGCCCATTAGATCGTGCGTCGAGAATTGTAGATCATCTGGATGGAAAGGATGATTGGACCATTGATGATGTTAAAGAGCTGACCAGCGATGTTAAGTCTCCCATTGCCGTACTTGTTGCAAAAACGATGACGAATGTCCTAATAAATTCTGATGATACAGAAATCGTACGATTAGGTAAAGTACTATCGGAATGGAATGGCGACCACCAGCTTGCAGACCCTGAACCTACGATTTACTACACGCTATTGTCATGGACCCTTTATCATGCCATGGCCGATGAGCTTGGTTATGAAGATTATCAGACCTTAGCAAACCTAGAAGTGATGAAGCGAAGCTATCTCATGTTTATTGCAAACGACAGTTCCGTCTGGTGGAATAATATAACTACTTCTAGTCAGGAGTCTCGAAAGGAAATCATAGAAACAGCAGCTCAATCTACCATCGCAACCCTCACGAACATCTTCGATTCGAACGATATTGCTAATTGGGAATGGAGCAAAGTACATACAGTTACCCATGCCCACCCATTAGGGCAGATAGGAGCATTAGAACAATATTTTAATGTTGGCCCCTACCCTGCAGCTGGAGGTAATGAGGTGATAAATAATATGATGTTTAAATTAGATACAACAGGCTATTTCCCTGTAGTTGCGGGGCCTTCCATGCGCACTGTTATCGATATGGCGAATATTAATTCTGCAGAAAGCATTAACCCAACGGGACAATCGGGGCACTTTTTAAGTCCCCATTATGACGATCAGGCCAAAATGTTTCTTAATGTAGAATTTAGAGGGCAATTGATGGACTCACTAGAAATTAGTGAGGCTGCATCCAATCATTTAACTTTTATCCCAAAGAAATAGAATGATTACTGATAACATTAAACGAAAACTTTACAAGATTATTTTCGAAGCCAATACGCCCGGCGGGAAGGTATTCGACGTAGCTCTACTCATCGCCATTCTTGCGAGTGTCTTTGTTGTAATTATGGAAACAGTTGAAGACTACGCTGATCGATATCATGTTTTCTTCGTCTATACAGAATGGACATTCACACTGATCTTTACAATTGAATATTTCTTAAGAATCCTGATCACACCAAGGAGGAAAAAATATGTTTTTAGTTTTTATGGAATTATTGATTTATTATCAATTCTACCGGCATATTTATCGCTGATTTTTACTGGATTGCATTCATTAACCATCTTACGAAGTTTTAGGTTAATTCGGGTATTTAGGATATTTAAGCTTGCCCGATTTATTGGGGAGGCCTCTCATTTGGCTCAAGCCATGAAAGCCAGTAGACATAAAATAACCGTTTTTGTGGTTACTGTTGGCATAATAGTAATTATTATGGGCACTGTCATGTATATGGTGGAGGGGGATGAAAATGGCTTTACGAGCATACCGAAATCTATTTATTGGGCTATTGTGACCCTTACTACTGTGGGCTATGGTGACGTAGCGCCAGGAACAGTACTTGGACAAACCTTGGCCTCAATTATTATGATTATGGGTTACGGTATTATCGCTGTGCCAACAGGAATATTTACAGCAGAGTGGGTGAATATTCAACAAAAAGGAAAGAGTAAGTCAGAGCCCTGCCCAGGATGCGGCGCTAATATAACAGACGGCGACGCCTCTTTTTGTAAATTCTGCGGGACTGAACTAGATTAAAAAAAGGGTTGCTAGTAAGCAACCCTTTTTTTTAAGGTTTCATCAATTAGTAACGGTAGTAATCAACCTTATAAGGTCCTTCTACTTTTACATTGATATAATCAGCCTGATCTTGGCTAAGCTCTTCTAACTCTACGCCAATTTTAGACAGGTGTAAACGAGCAACTTTTTCATCAAGGTGCTTAGGTAACATGTACACCTTATTTTCGTATTTGTCGGTATTATTCCACAACTCTAGTTGAGCCAAAGTTTGGTTTGCAAAAGAGTTTGACATCACAAAGGATGGATGTCCTGTTGCACAACCAAGATTC
>CBDUMS010000042.1:0-28640 GCA_965368405.1 uncultured Cyclobacteriaceae bacterium | reverse complement strand
CGTCGGTCATACCTGCAGGAACAGATTTACCGGTAACCATTAAAGCCAAAGGAAATTAGTGTTCAGTAAACTACGATACGGGCCCCTTTTGTTATTGGTCTTATTCTATCAAGAAACCATTGACCAGGTTGATATCAATGCTATGGAGTATTTTATCGATACCGATCCAGGTATTGGCTCGGGTATTTCAATTCCGGTAACAACAGGATCAACAATTACGGAATCATTTACGGTGGCAACCAGTGCTCTATCCGAAGGGTTTCATACGCTTTATATTCGGGTTCAGGATCTAAATTCGGTCTGGAGCATTACCGAAAGTCGAAGTTTTTATGTGAGTGCTTCACGTTTGGACACACAGGCAGATATTCAGCTAGTAGAGTACTTTATCGATACCGATCCGGGAATCGGTGCGGGCACCTCTTTGTCACTTACGGTCGCAACAGATGTCATCGTCAATGATATAATTAGTACCAGTGCACTTCCGGCTGGATTTCATACGCTTTACACGCGAAGTCAGGATTCTGATGGAATATGGGGCAATCTTGAGTCCAGATCTTTTTACATCAGTCCATCGAATTTGACTACACAAGCTACAATCACGGCATTAGAATACTTTATTGATAGTGACCCAGGCTATGGTGCGGGTGTGCCAATTCCTGTCGCCGCCGCAACAAATCTAAATGTACTCGATACACTGAACACAAGTAGTTTGGCCGCAGGACATCATACACTCCATGTACGAGTGTTGGATGGTGATGGCATCTGGAGTGAAGTTGAATCCAGATCATTCTTTGTTGATGCATTTGCGGCAGGAGGCATTGCCGGTGTAGAGTACTTTTTCGATGCTGATCCGGGTATCGGCAGCAGCACAACTATCGCTATCAGTCCAGTAAAAGCCGATATAGATAGCATCATCGCGTTTTCAACGACCGCATTATCTTCTGGGCCCCATGTTGTGGGTATCCGACTCATCAACGAAAATGGGCTTTTTGGAATGACTGAGTACCTAAATGTTACCCTTTGCGACGGTGCAACGGCGAGTATTCTTGCCGATACCGTCTGTGTAGGTGCTCCAACCGCTTTAACAGATATTAGTTCAAATGTCGTTGCCGGAGATATATTTAGCTGGGATTTTGATAACGACGGTTCCGAAGATTCGAATAGTCAGGGCGACCAAACTTTTACCTTTCCAACAGCAGGAACCTATTATTCTAAACTGAGTATCGATAGATCTGGTTGTACCAGCGTAGATTCCATTGAGGTTATTATTACTGATATCACAATCGCGAACGCAGGGGCTGATCAGGCGATATGTACAACTGCAACCATATTAGCGGCGGACCCGCTAAATGTAAATGAAGTGGGCACATGGTCAGTTTTCACTGGTTCAGCAACGATTCTAGATCCTTCTTTACCGAATTCAGATGTTACAACGATATCAACTAATAATGTTGAGCTGATTTGGCAACTGGTTAACACAGTTGGCGGATGCGCCGAATATGATACCGTCTTAATAAATGCGAATTTACCAATTACCGCACAACGACAAACCGAAACGGTAGATATCGGTCAAACGGCAAATATTAATGTTCCTTTAGGAGCTCTAATTAATCCCGGAGATTTGCTCACAACAACCATTCAGTCGATGCCGCTCTATGGCATAGCGACCGTATTGGCCGATGGTACAATTGATTACGACCCTGATCTCGATGCTCCAACCCTGGATTCACTGCTCTACAGGATTATCAATCAGTGTACGAATTTTGCGGAGGCTTATGCCGTTATTACGATCAATAATGCGCCACCAGCGGTAAATAATGCTATACCGGAACCAACTCCTGGTACAAATGAAGTACAAGTCGATTTAAATAATTTCATTTCCGATCCCAATAATAATATTGACTTATCATCGCTATCGATTATTACACAACCAATAAGCGGAGCTACTGCCAGCATCGATGCCAGTGGCTTGCTTACTATTGACTATACGGGTATAACTTTTTCAGGCGACGATATCCTTGAAATACAAATCTGTGACTTAAGTGGAGTTTGCGTATCGCAATCTATAACAATTCCAGGAGTTGAAGTAGGAGGAGAGAACCCACCAATTTTGGTGTTTAATGGTGTGTCACCAGACGGAGATGGCTTCAACGATTTTCTTGAAATTGAGAATATCGAAGCTTATCCAAATAATACTGTAATAATTCTTAGTCGCTGGGGTGCTGAAATCGATCGCTTTACTGGGTATAATAATCAGAATGTAATTTTTAACCGCACGGACCTTCCTTCCGGAACCTACTACTATCATATTTTACCAGGAGTAGCAGATGTAGAATCTGTTACCGGCCATTTCTTGCTTATTAATGACCAATAAACAGTTTTAAGAGCTAGAGGTTTAACCAGTAGGTGAGCTTTACAATTAAGGAACGATTCTTATTCATGAAATCACTCGCAAAATAGTTGTCGGTATACACCACATAAAGATCTGAGACAGGCTTGAATCGCCATTGGAACCTAATATTTGTGTTAAAATTATCGACCTGATTATTATATTGGAAGAGACCGGTGAGAAAAACAGATCTTGAAAAAGTAATATCTAATCGTGGTCCAATAAGGACTAAGTCTGCTGAATTATGAGGATCGGGCAGTAGAATAGAGTTATACTGCACATCTACACCAATATTGCCATAAGGTTGAAATCGATAATTCAGATTCCCACCAATGCTATATCTTTCGCCATTAAAGAACTGGCCTGCTGAGCCATTTAACCGAGCCACCAAGGCTTTGCGCTCATCGGTCCGCATTCTTAATTGAACATAGCGATAGGTATAGTCAGACCCTGCAGGAAGAGGTTCTCCGTCGGTTCGAGTAGGATCGAAATCGTTAAATAATAGGGTATACTCTTCAACAAAGTTCAGGTTAATGAAGGCCTGACTCTGAAAGGTTAAATTATATCCAAGTTCGAACCGGTGGTCTGAGGTAACGCCTGTAGAGGACCATAAATATTGAACCTCCCCAGAAAAGCCATGCCTATTGATCATCGTATTCGGGTAAAACCATACCTGAACCCTAGAGTTCAGTTGCTGAAAACCTCTGCGTGGTACAAAACCCACTTCTGCGTTAAAATTGTTGCCGATGATCTGATGCCCAAAACTTGCCGTGAACCTTCTTTTGTTATATGATAGGCTACTTCCATACGAAAAGGTGCTATCAGGGTTATCTGGCTCAAATGAATGGTGGTAAAATAGTTTGCCCGTCCAGTTATTACTGGCAGTGGCCAAATTATATTCCAAACCGGCAACACGGTTGTAGGCATAGAGTGGTGTGGGCTTATCTTCGAAAGAGAGCTCCTGTTTGTTTACGAAGATTGCCGAGATATTGGAGCGTGCAAAAACTTTTTGTTGAATAACACCAACAGAGTAGTTTAAAGACGGCTGGTTAGCTTCTTCTACCGCGGCAGTTTGCATGCTTAATACGCCAACTCTTAGATTTTTAGATACTTTCCCGCTGAGCCGTGCACCAAATAATATGGGCTGAGAAACATTTTGATCTGTTAAGGTATCTTTCGTGATCCCAATCCTTCTACTAAAGAAGGGGCGAGACCTGTTGCCACCAAAATTGGCAAACAAATCGGCATTCTCCAGGAAGAATTGCCGTCGTTCTGGAAAAAATAATTCAAAGCGGCTAAGGTTCGTTTGCTGCCGGTCAACCTCTACTTGCGAAAAGTCTGGATTAATCGTGAGGTCGAGATTTAAAGATGGACTTACCCCAAGTTTAATATCACCACCAAACCCATAGCCACCTCCTTGAGGTTTTTCACCAATAGACTCATCGGCTTGGTTATCAACAAACCCATTGACACTGGCGTACGGAATTATCGCAACATTACCTCCGGGTTTTTTTAGAGGCTGTTCAAACTCAAGAGGCTGTAAGAAAGCAAGGTTATAGATTGAGTTATTTCTTGGAATAGGCGTCCAGGTAGAGCGTTCATTATATTTCGTATCTATTCTATAGAAGTTTATATTCCAGAATTTACTCTGATCCTTAAAACGTAAGGTTTTAAGTGGGATAGCGGCTTCTGCCACCCACATATTTTCAAATATCTTAGCCTCGCCAACCCATTTATTGTCCCAAGATAAGCTGTAGGCGTCTCGACCTTGCCCGCCGTTAGCAATTAAACCTTCTCGTAATACGCCGTATGGATTTATCCCAAAAACAAATGCATTCGTATTGTCTTGATAGGTGTCTATTACGATTGATATGCCGTCATTCGCGCCACCACGATAATCTCTTCGCAAAGATGAAGTTTGATATTCTCCTTCGAGGTCATCATATACTTTTAGTAAGATATAGACATTTTTATCATCATAGGCTACAAAGGCTTCGGTATTGGCAACGGCATATGAGGTATCATTAGGAAAATATTGGTAGAAATTGCTGGCCGCTTCCGCCTCTTGCCATATCGCTTCCTTTGGGTTGCCGTCTATTGTGATAACTTCATCGATTTTCTTCGCGAATAGGCCTTTTTTCTCCTGACCATAACTCAGCTTTGAGTAGGAGAGTGTGCATAAAACCATAATAAAGCCAAAACGAAAATGCATGGGTTGAAATAGTGTAGCAAAGCCACAATAGTACTCAAGCCTAGTATTTCTCGATATGGGTATTTATACAAACGGTGTAGTTATTTTATTGGTGTAATAAAAAAAATAGACCTCTCATCATTAAGACAAGAGGCCTTCTCCAAAAAATGTGGAGCCTTCTTAACCGAAGTAAAAATCTCCTCTACCAACCCTACACTTCAAAGGAATAGAGTGAGGTTGTTCTACCTATAGGTAAATCACCTATTTTTTAGTTTTGAGATCACTGTGGCTTATGGATTAAGAAGTATTGGCTTTATTTAATAGCTTTGGATATAGTAACTTCATAATGTAATCAACCTACGATGTATAAAAAGACCATATTGATCATTTTACTTGTTATTACAGGTAGTATGATTGCTTGCACCTCAACTCAATTATCAACTGCAATGAAGTCGGCAGGTGATATTTTGGGATCTACAGATGGACTGAGCTCAGAAGAGGTGGTGGCAGGGCTGAAGGAGGCTTTGGTTCAAGGTGCCAAAATAAGTACCGATATTACGTCTCAAACCGATGGCTATTTCAAGAATCCAGCGATTAAAATTCCATTTCCACCTGAAATAGAAAAAATCGAAACCAATTTAAGGAAGGTGGGCTTAAATAAACCGGTGGATGATTTTATCCTGTCTATTAATCGAGCAGCCGAAAAGGCGGCTATAGAGGCAAAACCTCTGTTTATCAATGCGATTACTAATATGACCATCGAGGATGCATGGGGGATATTAAAAGGAGATAGCCATGCTGCCACTACCTATTTACGGAACGCAACCGAAACTGATCTACACAAGAAATTCGAACCGATAATTGATGATGCATTGAATTCGGTTAATGCAACCAAATATTATGAAGATATGTCAACCCAATACAATCGATTACCATTAGTAACTAAAGTGGAGACCGATCTTACTGTTTATGTGAGTGATAAAGCAATGGACGGTTTATTTCTTATGCTTGCCAAAGAGGAAGAAAAAATTAGAGAAGATCCTTTGGCCCGTACTACTGATTTGCTGAAACGTGTGTTTAGCGAACAATAACCAAGTTGATGCGATTCCTGAAAAAGTTTTTTAAGGGTTTATTCATTGTATTATTTTTCATACTTGTCCTTTATGGAATATTCTATGTCCTGGCTTGGGGAAACTATAAAGTAGCTCAAACTGTTGAGCATGACCCATCCATTCCATACATCGAACTCAATGGAGTTAAAATGCATCTTCAATCTTTTGGAGACCCGAAAGACCCGGTTATAATCGTTGTCCATGGTGGTCCCGGTAATGACTTTAAATACTTACTGGATCTAAAACTTTTGGCAGATGAATATTATGTGGTGTTTTACGATCAACGCGGCACGGGGTTATCGCAGCGAATACCTGGCGAAATGATAACCTTGGATAACTTGGTGGAAGATTTACATCAAATTGCTCTTCGTTTTGGTCAGAATACCTCAGTGAATATTATTGGTCACTCTTGGGGTGGTATGCTCGCTACCGCCTACCTGACTAAGCATCCTGCAACTATTAATAAGCTGGTGCTCGCAGAACCGGGACCGTTAACGCCGAATATTGCGCAAGACTTCGAAGCTGAAATGCAGCTTACTTTAAATTGGGATTTGGTCCTTCACTTGGGTAAATGCTATTTTAAATCGCTCCATGTAGAAGAAATTGATGAACAGGCGCGAGGTGATTACTTCTTTCAAACGTTTGCAATGGATACCACGGTTCATCCGCACCCTATGGCAGGGTATTTTTGTAATAGTGATATGCGTAATGCAGAGTTTAATTATTGGCGATACAGTGGCACAACCTCCTATGAAATAATGATGAAGGGAATGCAAGGTGAAAAATCCGCAATGAACTTTATCGATGGGGTAGAGAACTACCAGGATAAGATTATGTTTTTAGCAGGAGCTTGTAACAAACTTACGGGTCCAGAGTTTCAAGAGGAGCAGCGAAAATTCTTTCCTAATACGAGTCTTACGATTATCGAAGATGCCGGCCACTTTATGTTTAGCGAACAACCGGAGGCATGTGCCGTAGCCATAAGATCATTCTTGAAGGAATAATTCCAGATTTTTTTTCAGTTTTATTGCTTTAAAAGGGGAAAAACAAGAGTTTTTTAAAACCTTATTGCGAGAATTCAGTTTAAGAATATAGGTCAACTAACTAACAACAACACCCATGTTCCGCAACTATCTCAAGGTCGCATGGCGTAGCTTCATGAACCAGAAGTACTACTCCGCCATAAATACTGTTGGACTCGCTTTAGGCATTGCTGCCTGTATTCTTATCTTACTCTATGTCCAGGATGAGTTGAGCTATGAAAAAGGCTTCAAAAATCAGGGTAAGATTTTTCGATTGGTTCAGGACTTCCCAATGGGCGATCATCTATCGCAATCCGCAACAGTGCCTTTCCCAACCAAAAACACTATGCTCAATGATTTTCCTGAAATCACCAACGCTGCCTTTGTTTTTCGGCCTAATAGCTGGGGTAATAATTCAATAATTAGCTATAACGATGAGGAATATTTTGAGGACAATTTCATTTTTGCTGAACGTAGTTTCCTGGAGATCTATGATTTTAAATTTCTGAAAGGAGATCCCGAGGCGGCTCTCTCCAAAGTGAATGAAATTCTGTTAACCGAGTCCATTGCTCGCAAATACTTTGGTGATGAAGATCCGTTGGGCAAAACCTTAAGCCTTGGAGGGTTCCGGGATATGGAAGTAGTGGCGGTAATCGAAGATTTGCCGGATAATACTCATTTGCGGTTTGAGCTAATTGGGTCTTTTGAAACCTATAAATCCTTTTTCAATAATCCAGGACTATTTGATAACGGCTGGGTTTGGGTGGCCGCATGGTTATATTTTACGGTAGATGATCCTGCTTATGCAGCACGAATATCCGACCAATTACCAGTATTCGTACAAACCCATTATCCCGAAGTATTATCAGAAAAGGGAGTTGTGCTCCACATTCAGGATGCAAATGATATCCATCTTACCTCCAATCGCGAATTGGAGTTTAAAGCCAACGGCAATATTCGGCATGTCTACCTGTTTTCAGCCATTGCTATATTAATTCTTGTAATTGCTATTATCAATTTTATGAATCTGGCTACTTCACGATCTGCTAAAAGAGCGAAGGAGGTAGGCTTAAGAAAAGTAGTCGGCTCACAGAAAGAAATGCTCATTGTTCAATTTATGGGCGAAGCAATTCTTACAAGTTACCTCTCATTAATTCTTGCAACAGTACTCATCTATTTAATGCTACCATGGTTTAATATTATAACGGGCAAAGCTATTGAAATAGATATCCTTGGCAATAGCACATTAATTGTGGGAATGATAGCATTAGGCGCCGTAGTGGGTGTATTGGCTGGTAGCTACCCGGCCCTGATTTTGTCTTCTTACAAACCCATTGATGTACTTAAAGGGAAATCGGAAAGCGCTACTTCCTCTAATTTCCTGCGACGCGTGCTCGTTATTTTACAGTTTGTCGTATCCATCACCCTAATGATTTGCATCGGTATAGTCAATAAACAACTATCCTATATTCAGAACAAGGATCTAGGCTTCAATGATGCGCAGATTCTTACAGCCGATGTAGACTTTAGACAATTTAATAAGCTCGCAGGTTTTAAAACAGAATTACTGCGGAATTCGGAGGTTCAGGCTGTATCGTTCATTGGCGGAACCATACCCGGTGAAGAAGCTCTGGTTGAAAACGCTTATATTGCCGAAGGGGGTACTAATGAAGACCAGCAATTCTTTTCGGCAATGTTTGTTCAGTACGATTTTGAAAAAGTGCTTGATATAGAATTTCTTCAAGGGCGTTCCTTCCAACCTGGGAGTTCGGCCGACTCAACCGGATATATAATCAATGAAGCCGCTGCGAAAGCATTAGGCTACGAAGGGGATGTGATTGGAAGAAAAATAGCATTACCTAACAATAATAATTTTCAAGGTCAAATAATCGGGTTAGTAAAGGACTTTAATTACAGACCTTTATATGAGCCTATCAAACCACTGGTTATTAGAATAGGAGGAGGTAAGCTCCTGGTTAAATTTCAGTCAGAAGACTTGCCGGGTACAATCGCCACCATTTCTGAGGAATGGAAGACGCAGTTTGGTGAATTTCCCTTTCGGTATTCTTTCATGGACGACAATTTCGATCAATTATATAGCAAGGAAAGTAAGTTTAGCAAGACCATTCAATACTTCTCCATTTTAGCGGTGTTTATTGCATGTCTCGGTTTGCTGGGCTTATCTTCCTATGCCACAGAAAGTCGTAAAAAGGAAATTGGAATAAGGAAAGTGAACGGGGCTTCTACTTTTCGATTGGTCTTCCTGCTTAGTCAGAATTTCTCGAAGCTCATCCTGGTGGCTTTCCTGATATCAATTCCCGCTGCATACTATTTTGGAGGCTTATGGCTTGCCAATTTCGCTTATAAAACGGATATCGGAATCGGACTTTATTTTATTGCGGGACTGATAGCGTTTAGCCTGGCCATGATTACTGTCAGCTATCATACATTCAGGGCCGCAAGGACTAATCCGGTCGATTCTTTGCGCTATGAATAGGCAAATTTTTACTTGTTAATAGGGAATAAATAATGTGTTTTTCGATGTATAATTATTGATAAACGATAAATAAATATTGTTTATGAATAAAAATGAGATTAGATTTGACCTATGGTTAAACTAATAATCTCTTCATGACAACTTCAATTAGCATAAAAGTACTTTATTGGCTTACTAATATTTTCTTCTGGATGCTCATAAGCGCTTTAGTGCTTATTATCTTCAGCAGAGTTTTACATATTTGGGATATTGAGTTCGACTTTAGTTCCGCCATTGGAGTGAGGTTAGACAACGAATTAGCCCATGTTACATCGATTCATATAAATGATATAGAGACGCCCGTAAAGGTTTCTAAAATACTGGGTAAGGTGGCGTTAAAAGATCTACCAGGTGGATATGCTTGGGTTTTAGATGTGCTTTTCGTGATCAATATAGTATTGTTCATCTATATATTAAATCGTGTAAGAGCTTTTTTTGCCAGGGTGAAGAATGATAGCATTTTTACCTATGAAAATGTGATATTACTTATGCATGCTTCATATGGTCTAATCATTTATGGTTTACACGATATTCTTACTAACTTTTATATGAAATGGAGTTACAATTTTGGAAGCGAGACACATATAAATATTGATATGGCTAAGATATTTTTTAATAATGGCTTCGTATTCGGGATGCTCTTGTTAGTGCTGGCTCAGATTTTTAAGCGCGGGGTTGAGCTACAAAATGAAGTAGAACTAACTGTATAATGGCGATTATCGTAAATTTAGATGTGATGTTAGCTCGAAGGAAAATGAGCCTAACTGAGCTCTCGGAAAGGGTAGGTATCACCATGGCCAATCTCTCCATTTTAAAGAAAGGTAAGGCCAAGGCAATCCGGTTTTCTACATTAGAACTCATTTGTGAGGTACTAGAATGTCAGCCAGGGGATATTTTAGAGTATAGCCCTGAAGTGTGAGCAACTTAGTGAATATTCTTTTTTAAGTAAGTTTAGCTACCTCTAATTTAGTTCTAGTTCTTGAGAATCTTAGAAGCGCTAATCAAGCTTTTGCTTGCTTCTTACTAGTAAGGCTAACCCAATAGCATTTGCTATAATAAATGCTTGTTGCACCTAAATCACTTATTATCTTATCGGTGAGCGATGAAAGACGGTTGTATACCGGTAAGTATAGAACAATATAGGTTAAGGTAATTATAATTAGGAAACTCCAGAGGGTAGGTGTGCTACTGATAAAAGAGATAAGGAGGACTCCAATACTTGCCAGCAGGTACACTACAGTGAATAGCATTAAATAAGCGATTAATCGGCTAAACTTTTTTTTACCTGAGTATCCTATCCTTTTTAACATTATAGATTTGAAATTATGATTTCATCAGTCACATGTTGATACTTTTTAGGTCATTTATGTAACCCTGGCATATGCCATCTTACTTTATTAAATGAATATGCTCCCATTGGCTTGTTGAAGGATTGCACAAAAAAAGGGATTGCAACTGAGCAATCCCTCTAAATCAACATTAATGGGTTTTAAACTAATATTCAGTCAAGGCGCCGGTATAATTCCCTGTTAATTTTTTGTTCCCTGATAAAGTTAAATCAAAATTGATATTATACGCAGAGGCATTAACATTTATGGTTACTGATCCGGAGGTGGCTTCATAACCAGCATCAGCAGTCCCATTAGAAGCATTTAAGTTAATAAAAATTTCACTATATGTAATCGTATTAGGTGCTTCATTTGTACTGACTGTATACGTACCGGAAGTAAGCCCCGTTGCGGAGGTTGACCAAAGTTCAAAATATAGTTCCTCACCTTGTCCGGTTAGATTTACTTCATTTCCTAAATAATCCAACAAGGTTAACCCAGAACTATGAACGGTTAAATCAAAGTTATAACCGGTAGTCTCTGAACCGCCATACTCTTCCGTAAAACCGGCGCTTAGGCTATACTCTGTTCCATCTATAGTGAAGGCATTTGTTTTTTGAGGTGTCGGATCCTCTCCATCTTTTTTACAACTTATAGTTACAACGCCAAGCATTGTAACCAGTAGAATTATCTTAGTAAATTTTATCATATTCATAGTTTAAGGTTTTAAAAGATGGTAAGATAGTTACATTTTTTTCTATTGGTCGTAAGAACTCTTTTTTAAATAAGTATTTTTTCTCTTTGTATTCCAGTTCTGCTTCTTAAAAGGATTATAGTTTAAAGACGGGGTTCTCCATCTTCTTGTAAGATTGTTCAAGGGCTGTTTTACATTCGTGATTTAATCATTTATTATTGCTTATGAGTCAAGTATTAATCAACATAATTTTACTGGCTTGCACCGGTATTTCGCCTGTGCAGGATGTTGCCTCTGGCCAATGGCAAGGAAGAATCAGGTATGAGCAAACCGATGTGCCATTCACCTTTGAAGTGGCTAAAAGTGAATTAGGTAGCTATACCATTAGGCTTAGAAATGGAGCAGAATCCATCCTTATAACTAATACACGTTGGGAACGCGACAGTTTGATCATCCCGATGCACAGTTTTGATTCAGAAATAATTGCAAAAGTTTCGAAGGAAGGTATGTCTGGCCGATGGGTTAAACATTATAAAAATAATCCCGGACTTCCATTCACTGCCTCATTTGGTAAAGCACGTTTTCCACATGTTTCTAAAAAGAAAACCAAGGTCAAGCTACCAGAAAGTCTTAAGCTAACCATGTCGCCTAAAGACGCTATGCAATACCAGACCATTGCTTTATTTCAGCAAAAGGGGCGGGAGATTTCAGGTACAATTCTGGCGGAGGTTGGCGATTTTAGATATTTCGAGGGAGTTATAATCGGAGATTCATTGATGGCTTCATCTTTTGATGGTGCACATGCCTTCCTGCTGCTGGGGCATTATAGCAATAATCAATGGAGCGGTGAATTAATCTTAGATAATAGTTATTCAGAGCCATGGGTAGCAAGTATAGATCCTGATTTTACACTGGCAGATCCATTTGTAGAAATTGACCCATCAGATTCAAAACTACAAGAGCCTTACTTCGATATTTTAACTGCTGGCAGCGGCTTTAACAGCCTTGATAAAGCTGAGTTTATTGGGCGTGTAACTATTATACAATTACTGGGTTCCTGGTGTCCGAATAGTTTAGACCAAACCCAATACCTAACGGAGTGGTATGCGGCGAATAATCAACGCGATGTTGAGATCCTGGCGGTGTTTTACGAGATGAATTATTCGAAAGAATATGGAATACAACGGAAGAATGAATATGTGGCGATAAACAACATAGCTTATCCAACAGCCCTGGGAGGCCCCGCAAATAAGGGACAGGCTGCTTTGGCTTTCCCATTCATAAATAAATTAGAAGCTTTCCCAACACTAATGATTCTGGATAAAGCTGGTCGGGTTAGGTATATGCATAGCTACTTTCTAGGGCCAGCTACTGGGAGCTATTATCGAGAATTTGATATGCGATTCAATGCGATTGTTGATCAATTATTGAAAGAATAGGTTAGTAAAAACGGTGACAAACTCGAAAGAAAGGGTAATTTTGCAACATAGTATAAATAGACGACCAACAAAACCGCCAATTCTTTTGGCACGTCGTTAGCAAATCCAAGCCAACTTGAAAAATCATTGCCGTCAATAAATGGGCAATTAGCAACGACCGCACTTGCCCGAAAACCATATTCTAAATTGAAAGGTGAACCAACAAGCCACCATACCGACCAACCCACCCAAAAGTTAGAAGACTGTCCTCTGCCTGCAACCACTAAAAGATTAAAATAGTAATTACATAGATAGGTTGTTATAACTGAGCGTTATGATGCGCTAAAGTGTTTTGGGGTAACAGACTTATATATTAAGCATAGAGATTCTGCTCTTCAAATTTTACAGGTGATAATTTTAAGGGTTTGATGGTTAAAAAAAAAGCTAAATACAAATGTCTAAGAATAAAGCATGATGACTCATACCATTGATGTCATGGTTCTTTCCCAGGATTAACAGAGGAAGTATTTTTCTTTAGATTTATTAAATAAAGATAAAGAAGGACCGCGACCAAAAGAATAGATAAAATAAGATTACCCTTGATCACAGGTGCATAATCATTAACGGTACTATTTATTATCTCCTCATGATAAATAATTCCTCCACCAACTATTAAAAGATAGTAAGTGATTGGAATTAATAGCCAGTGACCGCCTAATTCAAAAAATCTATAGGTTAAGAAGTAAACTAGAATGCCAAAGGCCATATTAAACATATTGATTTCTAATCCGTTTTCAAAATACAAATAGACACGGAAGCAGTTATCATATAAAATCAACAGAAGCAGCAATGAAATGAGCAGAATTTTGTTCGTCTGATTCTTAATTGTCATAATTCCGCGTCCGTTCTTCCAGTTTCATGTATTCACCGATCGTTGTCATCCATATGCTGAGCTCATTTTATTCTATTTTCATTGAGCAATACATTATTACAATCGATCCATCAACTCAACTATTTATTAGATCTAAAACTATCAAAATATTTTGAATAATGAAATAATATATATTAATTCGTGTCTTATTTAACCTAACTGACACTACTATGAAATTATCAAAATCAATTCTAAGAAACGCACTCTTTGTTGTAACAGCATTGTTACTGTTTCATTCATGTCAAGAAGCCGACTTTTCTGAGCAAACTTCAATTATTTCAAAAAATAAGATCTTAGAGGATCCATTATATGTAGAGTATAATGTTGTTGCAGATGAAATGTATATAATGAGAAAAGAATTGAGAAACAACCCTTCCTTCAATGAAGATTATATGCTAAAAGATAATACAGAACAGCTTTTTAACTTGTTTGAACGCTATAAGTTTGATGCTACTAAATACAAGTTGTTATTTGACGAGGAGGAAATTATAAGAGAACAATTGATTTCAAAATACCCGAATTTTGAAACCCGAGAATTTAGATCTGAGGTTTTTGAAGAATATATGAAAAAGGAAAATGTCCGTGATTTCTATATAAAATTATATGATTTAGATGAACTGGACGGGACTATCAATAATTCTGGTGAAGCTAGTTACGAAGCTGCCTGCGCTGAAGTTTTTCACCAATATCAAGTATGCTATAAAGAAGCTGTAGATGAGCATAGAAGTGCACAAGATGGCTGTGCCTGGAACTTATTTAGGGGGGATTGGAATGAATACTTTACTTGTTTATTTCTTGCTGACTATAGACTGGAGTATAAATTAGAATGGTGTAGAGCGCCATTGGATTGGTGTCTGGCCTACGGTCCCGGGGGTGGACCAAGCGGCGGCGGTCCTGGAGGACCAGAAGACGGTGAACAGCCCTGTCTGGACAATTTAGAATGTGACGAAGTTGGATAGATCAATGGTATGAAGATAATCGGCTTCAAGATTAGAAGCCGATTATGCATTCTGTTTTTCAATTGCTGTGGGCTTTTTTTAGTTAATACGAATTACCTAATTCAAACCCACAATTACATTATTGTCAATATTCTTTTCTAGCCTTATATACTTATCTATGGTTTGATTAGTTTGTCCGGTTTGTAAACCTATTTAACTGTTAGTCTTTCCGTTTCTGTGGAATGCAGTTACAAACCTACTCTTAGGCTATGCGCTGTTCAAGCAGGAAAATAATGCTTTATAATAGGGTTATTTGCGGTTGGGGCAGGTGTTGGAGTTCTGATAGGCATATTCATTATTATGTTTGAGCACAAGCTATAGTAATTAGACCACTGACGTAAATCATAGCAATTTTAGCACTCGGTGTTTAACTTGCCTTTGTTAACCTCAATAGCCATGAAGAAGGTAATGGCATTTTGCTTGATTATTTTAATGTTTTCTTGTAAGAAGAATGAGTCTATACCCTTAGCAGATGAGTTAGAAATTGGCTATTGGTATTATATTCCTTCAAGTGCAGATAGTGATTTTGATAAATTCCACGAAGATGACATTATTAAATTCAACGGAGATAGTGCTACAGTTTATAGTATATGCAAAGATCAATTTTGTAGCCATTTCTTTCCTTGTAGCATAATTCTTAATGTCCGTCCCTATGTAGAAATAGAAGGCTGGATATATATTGGCACAGATAAATTTAATGTAATGTCTGTTACTACTAAGGAAGGTAACCGTTACCTGAGTATTGTTAGTAATTGGAAGTTCTATGAATTTGTGCAAAAAATTGAATTGGAAGATCCCGAATGTCACTAGAAATTCATTGAACTACTTAACTGGGCCTTTTTTTGCTCCTGAAAAGGAGCAGCAAAACGCCATTAATACTGTACACTGCCTTAATTATACCCTGATTAATATAAGCATTGCTATAAAAAAAGCCCCATATAAAAAAATATGAGGCTTTTGGCGGTCTGGACGAGACTCGAACTCGCGACCTCCTGCGTGACAGGCAGGCATTCTAACCAACTGAACTACCAGACCAATTATTTAAATCAATACAAACACGATCGTCATTACGAAATCGTGACCTTAACAAGCTCTCGGGTCAGGCATTCTAATGCTGACTTTTCAATCAGCATCATGACAAGCTTAGCTTCGTCATGACCAACTGAACTACCAGACCGGGCATTCCGCGAAGAAAATATCTAAAAGACATTTATGCTCTTCACTACCTCTCGTTTAAGGTGATGCAAAACTATACGCATGAACTATTAATTGCAATAGCCTGACGAATAAATTTGCTTAAAAAAATTAACTATTAACAATATTTACATTTGCGTATTCGGCAAGCTTGCATTTTCGAGGATCAACTTGTACTTATAGCCCATCGTAAAATCTTTATCGACAGCAACTGTACCCGTAAATTTTACAACCTCGCCAACCTCCGGCGCATCCTTTGTTGTAATTGTTAAGTCAAAATTATCTTCTGATTTAGTACCATCTTGGATATGAACCCAATTGCGATCCAAAATATCCAGGTTTACTTTGGTAACTCTACCCTGAACGGTAATTGATTTGTTGGCATACTCCGAACGATTTTCGAAAAGCTCTTTAATCGTTATAACTCCTTCTACACTGGGCAGTTCATCCACAATAGGGCCAGTCGCGGCTGGTTGTGTATGTTGTTCTCCTGGCAAAGGCTCTCTTGGGTTTTCGAGAAGATTATCTAAGAAGTAAATGGTTTCAAATGTTTTTCCAAGTTCTTTGCTTGTAAAATTCTTCATTTCCATAACTTCCGTATAATAATACGTTTGATTCTTATTCACCTTGGACTTTCCCATGGCCAACCATATTGTGTCGCCTTTTTCAAGCGCTTGAACATAATTGTAACCTTTGGCTTCAATCACATCGATCACATCTATGGCTTTATATTTCGAATCGGCAACATCATCACTCGTAGATTCTAAAGTGGTTTCTCGTTTTTCTACACAGGAAACAGTGTAAAATATAGTCAGGATTATGAGTATTTTTTTCATCTTAAAGGCGTTAATTATTTAGATTACAAAGGTAGAGAATTTAGAGCTAAAGTTCATCGCTCAACTTGTAGATCCATCTTGTTTTGATATGCTAAATTCAGATTTGATTGAGGCGGCATAATTTTCTACAAATGTTAGGTATTTGCTAATTAATCTTATTTTTGCCTTTGTATAAACGAAAACCTATATGTTGCTCGAATTCGAAAAGCCAATCGTTGAATTAGAAGAGAAGTTAGCAGGGATGAAGGAACTTGCTAAAGATAGTGAAGCTGATGTAGCCGAGGCTATTGAAACCTTGGAGAAGAAGATTAAAACGCTCAAAAAGGAAACCTTTAAAAATTTAACAAGATGGCAGCGGGTTCAGCTATCTCGCCATCCCGAACGTCCGTATACGCTCGATTATATCTACGGGATGACCGATGATTTTATTGAGCTGCATGGCGATAGAGGCGTTAAAGATGATAAAGCGATGGTTGGTGGTCTTGGTACTATCGACGGTCAAACTTTTATGATTATAGGGCAGCAGAAGGGTCGTAATACCAAACAGCGTCAAATGCGCAACTTCGGAATGGCTAACCCCGAAGGCTATCGCAAGGCTTTACGCTTAATGAAGATTGCCGATAATTTTAATATTCCCATTGTTTGCTTGCTCGATACGCCAGGTGCTTTTCCTGGAATTGAAGCAGAGCAGCGCGGCCAAGGAGAGGCCATTGCCCGAAATATCAAGGATATGTTTACGCTGAATGTACCCATTATTGTGATTGTAATTGGCGAAGGCGCTTCTGGTGGAGCATTAGGTATTGGTATTGGTGATAAGGTTTTAATGATGGAAAATACATGGTATTCGGTTATTTCACCTGAGTCATGTTCATCGATCCTTTGGCGTAGTTGGGAATTTAAGGAGCAGGCTGCTGAGGCACTAAAACTTACAGCGAGCGACATGCAAGAAAAAGGACTTATCGATGGGGTTATCGAAGAGCCCCTGGGTGGCGCCCATACCGATGCAAAGAGCTCGGTCGAGGCTGTAAAGAAAGCAATTCTGGATAATTTCAAGGAGCTTAAAAAGTTACCGGCACCAAAACTAAGATCAAGTCGTATCGACAAATTTGTAGCCATGGGCGTTGTGAATGAGTAAGAAAACTCGTTTAATGTCGAAGTATCGATTACTAGTTGTTTCTCTCTTACTAGGCCTAATCCTAGGCTGCAACAGCCTAACGTGGGCACAAAATTCTGAAAGGCCCAAAATTGGGCTGGTTCTTAGCGGCGGCGGAGCTAAAGGTTTAGCGCATATTGGCGTTTTGAAATCGCTTGAAGAAGCCGGAATTTATCCTGATTATATTACCGGAACGAGTATGGGCAGCATTGTAGGTGGGCTTTATGCGATAGGCTATTCCGCAGACCAAATCGATTCTATTGCTCGAAAAATTGATTGGTCCTTACTCTTAAGTAATGAAATACCGCTTAATAAGGTGGCTTATGAAGAGAAGTTTTATTACGGACGTTATCTCATAGAATTTCCGTTTAAAAACAAACGATTAGGTCTTCCCATAGGTCTTATTGAGGGGCAAGAACTTACCCTTCAAATGAGCAATATGACGAGGCCCGCTCACCAGATTGATGATTTTAATGAGTTTCCGATTCCATTTGCCTGTATGGGAGCAGATATTGTAACAGGATATCCGCGCGTGTTTAACTCGGGGTTGCTTCCGGAAACCCTTAGGGCGAGTATGTCGATCCCTACTTTTTTTACGCCAATGGAAATCGATTCTAATATTTATGTAGATGGCGGTTTATTGAAAAACTTTCCAGTTCAAGAGGTTATCGATATGGGCGCCGATATTGTGATAGGAGTAAGCGTGAGCTCAGGTCTTGAGCCAAGAGAGAAGCTTAATTCCATGACTGCAATTCTTTCTCAGGCGGCATTCATAACAAGCGCCCTCGATACCGAAGAACAAATGGAACTAGTGGATATTCTGGTAGTACCCGATCTTAAGGGAAATAGTACGGCAAGCTTTGGTGCTGCTGAAGAAATTTTAGATCTCGGATATGAGGCGGGTAAAGCGAACTTTGATCGGTTTAAAAGATTAGCAGACTCACTAGCATCTTTTGGCCCCATGATGCCACCTCGAAGACCGAAATTGCCCGAAGTTTATTCTTTCGAGCACATTAATATTATTGGAAATGAAATAGTTCCTGCCGAATTAATTCAGGGAAAACTAAGAATTGAACCGCGTAAACCATTTACAATTAAGGAGTTAGAAGAAAGGATATCTTTGTTGTATGGGACCCTATACTTTACAAAGATTGTTTACTCCATCAATCCGCTGACCAGCACCTTAACCATAAAAGTGAACGAAAGCCCACGTGGGAGTTTGCGAACAGCGATTCACTACGATAATGATAACAAAGCGGGCATCAATATAAATCTAACACTTCGGAATATCTTATTTCCAAGTTCAAGGTTTATAATGGAATATGATCTTGCCCAAAACCCAAGTGCTTTTTTAAGTTATTTTAAGTACCTGGGCCAGCAACAAAATTTAGCTGTGGTTTTGCAGGGAAACTGGCGCAACACAGAATTGCCAAGCTATTGGAATGAGAATCCTAATGAGGATAACCCAAACAACTCGGGCGTAGCTGGTGTTATGAGTAATAGCTCATTTAATCCATCAATAAGCTTCCAAGCTACATCTAAAACTAACTCAACTTTTGGTGTAAGTTTTCAATATCTTAATCATAATTTAAAACCCCTGGTGCTTGATTCACTTAGTTTTTCCGGTACCAACTTTGCATTTACTCAAATGAATACTAAGGATTGGGGAGGGGTGCTTTTTTATCGATTAAATACTTTAAATAAGCCATTTTTTCCATCAAATGGCCTCATACTAAATATTTCCTTCGATTATCTCTTTAGCAGAGATTTTTATCTTCGATTCGATAATAAGGATTTAGGCAAACTGGAGGAAACTATTACACTGAATAATGAGTATTTTGGTTTATTAGACCTCTACTACGCGCATTCACTAATTGATAAACTTACCTTACTGGCCCGCGCAAAATTAAGGATGGGTTCTGGCAACGGTGGGGTAGAATGGTATCCTTACGAAACACAGATAGGGGGAAGTCGCCCTATGGGCTGGGCTGTGCATACCTACAGCTCCACACCATCTAATAGGTTTTCCAACTTAAATTATTCGGCCCTTTCCCTTGGCTTGCAATGGGAGACCATTAAAAGTCTTTATTTAACTGTGTTTGCTGATTATCTAGAGAGTGAATATCCTATGAAATGGATAGGCGACGGCATTGCGATTAGTGATATTGGCGCATACCCAAGAAGAATAGGGTTTAACGCTAAATTGTCCTATAATTCTATTGTTGGTCCATTAGAAATCGGGATTGGTAAAGATCAGTACCTTAAAGGGGCGCATGTTTTTTTTGGTTTTGGCTACTACATAAGAGAGTGATATGGAAATAGAATTAATCAATACTGGATATTTTAAGCTTGATGGCGGCGCTATGTTTGGAGTAGTGCCTAAATCATTATGGCAAAGGAGCAATCCTGCCGATGAAAACAATCTATGCTCCTGGGCAATGCGTTCTTTGGTGATAAAAGATGGTAATCGAGTAATTCTGGTTGATAATGGCATTGGCAATAAACAATCTGAAAAGTTTTTCAGTCACTATTATCTCCACGGCGATGATAATCTAATTAAGGGTTTAAATAATATCGACTTACAACCCGATGATGTTTCGGACATGATGCTAACGCATTTACATTTTGATCATTGTGGTGGTGGAATTACAGATGAAGGCGAGCATTTAGTTCCAACTTTTAAGAATGCTACGTACTGGTCGAATGAAGGTCACTGGAATTGGGCAAACAAGCCGAACCCGAGAGAAAAGGCATCTTTCATTAGCGAAAATATTATCCCCATGCAGGAGTCAGGTCATTTGAAATTTATTCCAATAAGTGGCCGTTCGGAGTTGCCATTTGAAGTATTGTTTATGGATGGACATACTGATAAACAAATGCTGCCGAAGATTAAATATAAGGGACATACACTGGTATTTGTGGCCGATTTATTGCCATCCGTTGGTCATATTCCATTACCCTACGTTATGGGCTACGACACCCGTCCGCTCTTAACGATGGAAGAAAAAGCAGCTTTTTTAAAGGATGCGGCTGATAATAATTACGTGTTGGTTTTTCAGCATGATCCAATACACGAGTGCTGTACAGTCAAGCATACCGAAAAGGGTGTGCGTCTCGATAGTGAATTCAAATTTAGCGAGTTATGATAGGCATCGCCTTTTCAGGAGGTGGCGCCAGAGGGATAGCTCATCTAGGAGTATTGCAGGCCTTACTCGAGGCTGAGATTGTACCGGAATACCTAGCAGGCACAAGCGCTGGATCAATTGCTGCCGCGCTGTATGCAGCTGGTCATACACCTTCCCAGGGTTTAGAGATCATCAAGAAAACGAATATCCTTTCAGTTTTTAAACCTTCATATAGCTGGCGAGGATTATTGAGTATAGATAAGCTTGGTGCGATACTTAAGAACTACTTGCCCGAAAATTTTAAGGGCCTTAACCAACCCCTATATGTGGCTGCTACGGATATTAATAAAGGCGAGGTTAAATACTTTAGTTCGGGTAAGCTTATTCCCGCAATTTTAGCTTCTTGTTGCGTGCCGGTTGTTTTTAAGCCTGTTGTCCATGGTAAGCGTAATTATGTTGATGGGGGCATCTTAAATAATTTGCCAGCTGAAGCGATTCGAGAGAAGGTTGAAACCCTGATCGGGGTAAGCTGTAACCCTAAGGGTGAAGTGAATAATTTAAATAATGTTCGCTTGCTTATGGAGAGGAGCTCATTGCTGGCCATTAATGGCAATACTGAAGTTAGCAAGAAACTTTGCGATGTCGTTATTGAACCGAGCGAATTGGTTGCCTTTAGTGGGTTTAATCTATCGCAAGCCTCAGATCTCTATAACGTTGGCTATAATCATACACGAAATATTCTTAACGATTTAACTTTATTAAGTAAATAGGATATGACATTCAAGGAACAGATTCTTCAGGGAATACCAGATCATCTTCCGGCGGCCAAGCCGTATGATGTCGACATAAGCCATGCGCCCAAGCGAAAAGATATTCTCAGCAATGAAGAGAAAAAGCTTGCTGTGGCTAATGCGCTGCGCTATTTCGATGATAAGCATCATTCAGTACTCGCCACTGAATTTGCTGATGAGTTACTGCACTATGGTAGAATCTATATGTACCGATTTCGTCCGGATTATGATATGTACGCACGTCCCATGGCAGAATACCCCTTTCTTTCATCACATGCAGGAGCTATAATGCTCATGATTCAGAATAATCTGGATCCAGCAGTAGCACAACATCCACATGAGCTTATAACCTATGGTGGCAATGGCGCTGTTTTTCAGAACTGGGCTCAATACCTACTCACCATGCAATATCTTGCTACGATGAGTGATGAGCAAACACTACATATGTATTCCGGACACCCGCTGGGATTATTCCCATCATCGAATTACGCACCGCGTGTAATCGTTTCGAACGGGATGATGATACCGAATTACTCAAAACAAGACGATTGGGAGAAATTTAATGCTTTAGGGGTAACGCAGTATGGACAAATGACTGCCGGGTCATATATGTATATTGGTCCACAGGGTATCGTACATGGCACTACAATCACCTTGCTGAATGCAGGCAGAAAAGTTGCCACAAATAAGGAGAGCCTGGCGGGTAAACTTTTTGTTTCATCGGGCTTAGGCGGAATGAGTGGCGCACAACCAAAGGCAGGAAACATTGCTGGTTGTATCTCTGTAGTAGCTGAAGTAAACGAAAAGGCAGCCCGAAAAAGACATGAACAGGGCTGGGTAGATGAACTGCTTACGGACTTGGATCAACTTGCTTCAAGAGTTACCAAGGCCAAAATCGAAAAAGAGGTGGTGTCAATCGCTTATTTGGGCAATATTGTTGATGTATGGGAGTATTTTGCGGAAAAAGACATTTTTGTTGATCTTGGTTCTGATCAGACCTCATTGCATAATCCATACGCAGGAGGATATTATCCTGTTGGCCTAAGCTTTGAAGAGGCAAACCTGATGATGGCGAACAAGCCTGATGAGTTCAAGGAAGAAATAAGAAAATCTCTAATTAGGCAAACCAAAGCTATAAATAAGCATACTGGTCAAGGAACCTATTTCTTCGATTATGGCAATGCTTTTCTCTTAGAAGCCGGACGGGCTGGAGCTGATATCTTCGATTCCGATGGTAAATCCTTCAAATACCCTTCCTACGTTCAGGACATTATGGGGCCAATGTGTTTCGACTTTGGTTTTGGTCCATTCCGTTGGGTTTGCACCAGTGGACTTGAAGAGGACCTGGATCGAACAGATCGTCTTGCAACCGAAGTGCTAAAGGAGTTAATGTTAGAGTCTCCGCTGGAGATTCAGCAACAAATGGCCGATAATATACAGTGGATTAAAGGTGCAAAGCAGAACAAGCTGGTAGTTGGCTCTAAAGCACGGATTTTATACGCGGATGCTGAAGGTCGTATAAAAATTGCATTAGCCTTTAACAAAGCAATAAAAAATGGCGAGCTGCAAGGACCTGTTGTCTTAGGCCGCGATCATCATGATGTGTCGGGAACAGATTCACCTTTTAGGGAAACGGCTAATATTTATGATGGCTCAAGCTTTACAGCAGATATGGCCATTCAAAACGTGATAGGTGACTCTTTTAGAGGGGCTTCCTGGGTTTCCATTCATAATGGTGGTGGAGTAGGTTGGGGCGAAGTGATTAATGGCGGCTTCGGATTGGTGTTGGATGGTAGTACCGATGCTGATAATAAGTTGCAAAATATGCTCTTATATGATGTTAATAACGGAATAGCGCGACGGAGTTGGGCAAGAAATGAGGGTGCTGATTTCGCGATCAAAAGAGAAATGGCACGGAACCAGAATATAAAGGTAACTTTGCCCAATCATGCTGATCCTAATATTTTAGATACCTTATTTTAATTATGCTTAAAGCTATTTCAAGATTTATTTTTTGGATTACCGGCTGGAAGATATCCGGTGAAATCCCTGTTGACCTTAAAAAAGCAGTAATAATTGCTGCCCCACATACTTCCTATTGGGACTTTTTCTATGCTAGATCGGCATTCTTTATCATGGGGTTACCCGTAAAGGTCACGATAAAGAAAGAAGTTGTAAATGCTCCGGTATTCGGGTGGATTGTTAGACAATTAGGAGGCATAGCTATAGATCGAACCCCGAAAAAAGGCAATCTGAAATCGAAAATCAGTATGGTAGATGCCATGGTATCACAAATTACAGAGCGTGATCAATTAATAATGATGGTTACTCCTGAGGGCACCAGAAAATATGTTAAACGCTGGAAAACAGGATTTTACAGAGTTGCCGAACAAGCGAATGTTCCGATTATACTGGGGTTTTTAGATTATAAGAATAAATTAGCCGGTATTGGACCCGTATTTCAGCCTACAGGCGATTACGATAAAGATGTGATCGAAATCATGGATTTTTACCGTGATAAAGCAGGTAAATATCCCGACCAAGGTGTGCGATAAAGAATAAATTTATACTTTGGTGGTAATCATCTGGGTATATGTTACGTTTTATTTCAAAGTTGTGGTTTAGGTATTCAGGTTGGAAGATCGAAGGTTCGTTCGATCCTCGGCCCGATAAGTTCATGATAATAGTTATGCCGCATACTGCTAACTTCGATTTCTTTATTGGTGTATTCACAAGATCTTTCTTACGAATTGGCGATGCTAATTTTCTTGGCAAAAGCCAGCTTTTTAAGTTTCCCTATGGTTTTATTTTTCGCGCACTTGGAGGGTATCCCGTAGATCGATCAAAAGGAAATAACTTGGTTGATGCCGTAGTTGATATATTTAATAAACACGACAAATTTGCCTGTGCAATTGCGCCCGAAGGTACACGTTCTAAAGTAACTCGCTTAAAGACAGGCTTTTATTATATTGCTAAAAAGGCAGGAATACCCATTATTCCTGTTGGTTTTGGGTATAATAATAAAACAATTACCATAGGAGAGCCAATGTGGCCTACTGATGACTTCGAGGCTGATTTTGTGCAACTTTTTAAGTTTTATGATAACGTTAAGGGTAAGTTCCCTGAATTAGGGCTGAACGATGATATTCTAAATAACACATTAGCCGCTAGGAAGTAGTTACCTTTTCTATATTACTAGAATATATTTTATACATTTGAATTCTTAAACAAAATAAACAAATATGAAAAAAGTTTACTTAATTGCTATAGCGTTGCTATTAGTTGGTTCTTACAATGCTCAAGCTCAGTTGAAATTGGGTATTAAAGGTGGATTGAATTTGCCTAGTTTAGAAGCTCAGGGCGGAGCTATTAGCTTCGATTCTAAAACCGGATGGCACGGTGGTGCTATGGTAGAAATAAAATTACCAATTATAGGCATTCAGGGAGACTTCCTTTATTCGCAGTCTTCGTTTGAGATCCCTAGCGTTGATAAATTAAAAACTGCTTCATTCGATATTCCTATCGTAGCTAAGCTTTATCTTTTCAAAATTTTAACAATCCAGGCTGGACCACAGTTTTCATTTTTAATGTCGGCTGATTCGGATTTGATTGGAGATGTTAAGGATCAGATTGAAACAGGTACCGTTAACTTCGTTGCGGGACTAGGTGTAAATCTTGGACCTCTTGATGTTCATGGCCGTTTTATCTTCCCATCAACAACTAAATTTACAGATGTTGGTTCTGAGTACAAAAACAGCAATATTCAGTTGTCTGTAGGCTTCTGGCTAAAGAAATAATAAAACCAAATTCTTAAATTTGAAGCGGAGGGGTTAACCTTCCGCTTTTTTTATGAGTATTCTACGTTACACGCTTTTGTTTTTACTATTCCTGCTGCTGCCTTTTACACAGGGATTGCAGGCTCAGGATATGGGCTGGGGTATTAAAGCAGGGCTTAATTCGAGTGGTGTTACTACCGATAACGTTCTGGTTGTTGGTAACGAACCTAAATTAGGTTGGGGGATAGGGCCATTTTCTAAAACTAATAAAGTAGGTTGGGGTTTTATTGTAGAAGGAAACCTAAACACGTTGGGTTCTAAACAACGTGTTGGGGATGAATCTCAAAAGAACACAATCGGCTACCTAAGCTTGCCCTTAGGGCTTCAATATACGCTCTCAAATAACATTAGTTTTAATTTGGGTGGATATGTGTCATTCAGACTTTGGGCGCGCAGGAAGGCTTCCAAAACGGGTGTAGGCGAAGTTGTATCTAATATTAACGAGAACGTAACTTTCGTTGATTACGGACCTTGGGCTAGTATTGGCTATCGAGTTGAAAGCTTCTTTTTTGACCTTAGATACTTACGAGGCATACCTAATATTAACAAGAACGCTACAATTAATGCGAAGGCCTTCAATTACAGCATTCAATTTGCAATCGGATACAGCTGGAAATAGCAACCAGGTTTATTCTACTGTAAGCAAATAGTAATTCTTCTTACCCTTTTGTACAAGGAGGTATTTGCCCTGTAAAAGTTCTATCTCGGCTGATTGCTCAGCATCAAGAATTTTCTCCTTATTTACGCTAACACCACCTCCCTTAATCATCCTTCGAGCTTCTCCCTTCGAAGTAAATACTAGGTTATCCGTTCCTTCAGAGAGAAAATCAGCCACCGATTTGCTTAATGCATCCTTTGAAATTGTTGCTTGAGGTACCCCTTCGAAAACAGATAGGAGTGTCGATTCATCCAAGGTAGAAAGGTCTTCTTTTGTGGACTTGCCAAAAAGAATGCCGGAAGCCTTTTCTGCCATATCCAGGTCTTCTTGCGAATGAACTCGCTTGGTGATATCTCTGGCTACTGTTTTTTGCAATACTCTTAAATGCGGTGCGTCATTATGTTCAGCCTCAATCGCTTCAATTTCCTCTTTACTTAGAAGGGTAAAAATTCTTATATAATTGGCAGCATCTTCATCAGAGGCATTGAGCCAATATTGGTAAAATTTATAAGGTGAGGTTTTCTTTTTATCGAGCCAAACATTACCACCTTCTGTCTTTCCAAACTTCGTTCCGTCCGCTTTCTTAATCAAGGGCGTGGTTATGGCAAAGGCTTCTCCACCAGCTTTACGCCGAATCAGTTCGGTGCCCGTAACAATATTTCCCCACTGATCGGAGCCACCCAGTTGTATGGTACATCCTTTATTTTCATAGAGCCAATAGAAATCATAACCCTGCACGAGCTGATAACTGAATTCCGTAAAGGATAACCCGCTTTCGAGCCTCGACTTTACCGAATCTTTTGCCATCATATAGTTGATGGTTATATGCTTCCCTACATCCCGGATAAAATCGAGAAAATTAAAGTCCTTAAACCAATCATAATTATTAACCATTTCGGCCGGATTGGTTGTAGAGTCGAAATCAAGAAATTTGCTTAACTGCTCCCGAATACAAGATAAATTATGTTGTAGTATATCCTCCGATAATAGGTTCCTTTCCTGGGATTTGCCCGATGGATCGCCTACCATGCCCGTTGCGCCGCCTACCAGTGCTATGGGCTTATGACCACATTTTTGGAAATGAACAAGGGTCATTATTTGCACCAGGCTACCTATATGTAATGAATCAGCAGTAGGATCGAAGCCAATATAGGCCGATTTAACGCCCTCTAATAAGGTTTCTTCCGATCCTGGCATAATATCATGAATCATGCCGCGCCACTTTAACTCTTCAATAAAATTCTTCATACTTTACCTTGTATGGCTAACTAAAAATGTAAAAAAATAAAGTGCAAAGATATACAGAATCGATCACACCCGGGCAATGAATTAATATTCGGGATAGTATATTCTTAAACAAAATATTCTATTAAGAAGTTGTAATTTTGGATAGCTAGTAGACCTTGTTAAGAAGCTATATTAGATCTCGAAAAGCCTTAAGTTATTCTCATATTCAACATGACTATTGACCTGATATTTTTACTAATCATATCCAATGTACAGTCCATTGAAACATCGCGCGAATTGGTAGAATCTGACTCCAAAATGTTGGTGATTCTTCTTATTGCTTGTGCCTTTTTAGCAGTTTTCGGGCTAATATTCGTAGTACGGGCATTCAGGGAGTTAAAAAAACAATATAAGGTTATTGAAAGTCAGCATGATGAAATTGCGGAGAAGAATAAGGAGTTAGCGTTTAAGAACGAAGCTCTTGAGGAGTTGAACATGGAGAAAAATAATATGATTTCCGTGGTGGCACATGATTTAAAAGCACCACTAGGTAACATCGAGGGTTTAGTGGAGCTGGTTAAACTGAATAAAGACCAACTCACTAAAGATCAGGAAGAATACCTCGACATGCTGAAAAAAGTAGCTAAGGATACGGCCGAAATGGTGGACATTATGCTAAGTGTGCATCGTATTGAATCTGAGCAACATCAGCTAGCCTTACACGAATATTCGGTCAATGAGCTCATTGAGAAGGTTGTGCGATTGCATGAACCAGCGCTTAAGCTTAAGAATGGCAGGATTACCATTAATGCTGCCGCTGACTCAATCCTGTTGAATACAGACAAGCAGTATTTTCAGCAAATTATTTCGACTGTAGTTCAAAATGCGGTAGATTTCTCACCAAAGAATTCTGAGGTTAAACTAAGTGTGAGTGAAGACGAGAATTATGTGAGCGTTGTTATTCAGGATTCAGGCCCAGGTATAAGCGAAGAGCACATTGCACGAATATTTGGCGGCTATAATACTTTGGAGGATGGATCCGGACAGAGCAAACCCACCGGGATTGGCCTAGCAATTGCCCGGCGACTGCTTGAGAAACTGCATGGTCGAATAGATGTCAGCTCTGACTTAGGCAAAGGCTGTTCTTTTACCGTAGACTTTATAAAATAGAGCAAAGGTGGTATTACAAAGCTTTGAAGCT
>CBDUMS010000041.1:0-28878 GCA_965368405.1 uncultured Cyclobacteriaceae bacterium | reverse complement strand
TATTGGGGAGCTTGAAACGGAGATTGGCAGGCTCTATGCAATGATGTTTGATTAATAGTGATTAACTCAATCAGAACAATCTTAATTCGTTGCTGGTCGTAGAATATTCTACTACTAGTAATAACCTTTCAGTATTGTATAAGACGTTGTGCACCTATTATAGGGGACAACCACGGAGTTTCCCGTATAACAGTTGTTAGTTATGCCACCAATCCTTCCGGAAAACCTTAAGTGCAATTGAAATTAATGTCAAAACACTAGTGAAGTAGGAGGGATGTTTCCTACAGCTATTGAAAACTTCATCTATTACATCTAAACCTTATTTTTTAATAAATGGAAATTAATTCCTATACCTGATAAATCTCATTTTTTGGGGCTTAGTACCTAACTAAATTTACATCTTGTTAGTGCTAGAAGCTATACGTCAATTTTACGATTCAAATGATGAAAAAAACAGAAAAACCTAAATATCCGGGTACTCGTACAACAACCAATGGAAACCTGCTTGTCTCCTCTGTTGAGGCCCTCGCTGCAGAAGCTGGTGTGTTTTACCCAATTACCCCATCTACTGAGATGGGAGAGAACTTTCAAAATCACTTTGCAAAAGGTCATCTTAATGCCTTTGGTGAAAACCTAATGGCAATAGAAACCGAAGGTGAGCACTCTGCACAAGGTGGAGCGATAGCCATGTCGGTGACTGGAAAGCGAACGGTTAATTTTACTTCTGGACAGGGTGTTGTTTACGGTGTTGAGCAATATTACCACGCCCCAGGTAAATTGAGTACCATGGTTCTTGAAGTTGGAGCCCGCGCACTCACAAAGCATGCACTAAATGTACATTGTGGTCATGATGATCTTTATGCTACACTAGATACAGGTTGGAGTACTTGTTTCGCAAAGGATGCACAACAAGCTGCTGACCAGGCCTTGATTCTTAGAAAAGTGAATGAACTTTCGCTTAACCCTGGTATCAATGCTCAAGATGGCTTTTTAACAACCCATCTCGAAAGAACCTTCAGAATGCCTGAAGAAGAACTGGTTCGTGAGTTCTTGGGTAAACCTGATGATATTATAGAATGTCCAACTGAACCTCAGAAAGAGCTATTCGGTGAAACAAGAAGAAGGGTTCCGAAAATGATGGATTTGAAAAATCCAATCATCCTTGGGCCTGTACAGAATCAGGAACACTATATGAATGGTGTTGCGGCCAGAAGAAATAATTTCTCTGAGTATATCCTGGGATTCTTCGAGCAGGCTTATGAAGAATTTGCAAAACTTACCGGTCGTAAATACGGTCTAATTTCAGAATATAAGTGCGAAGATGCTGATACAGTATTCGTTGCCTTAGGAAGTGCTGCCGAGAATGTTGAGGCAGTTGTCGATATCCTTCGCGAAGAGCGAGGAGCTAAAGTTGGGGTTATCCATGTTAACGTACTACGTCCATTCCCTGAGAATGCAATTATTGAAGCTTTAAAAGGCAAGAAATATGCGGTTATCCTTGAAAGGACGGATGAAACACTCGCAAGTACCAACCCGCTTACAAGAGATATAAAATCCTCATTAATAAAAGCAACTGAGAATTTCTATCATAATTCTCACGTCCGACTAGGTAAATTAGATCCTGTTAATGAAGTGCCAAGAATTTTTACGGGTGTTTACGGACTAGGCTCAAGAGATTTCCGTCCGGAGCATGTAATAGGTGCTTATGATTACGCTTGGGGTAAAATTGGTCGTCAAGATGGATTATTCAGAGACGATGGTAAGTCATTCTTCTACCTAGGAATAGATCATCCGTATGCGGTTGTATCCGACCAAAAACCATCTGGATTGCCCAAAAACTCAATCGCAGTTCGCTTCCACTCTATTGGAGGTTGGGGTATGATTACTACGGGTAAGAACCTTGGAATGATTCTAGGAGAATTCTCTAGCTACATAGCTGAGCGCGATGGTCAACTAGAAGAGGACGGCACACCAAAGGAGTTAATTCATGTAAGTGCGAATCCAAAGTA
Organism: uncultured Cyclobacteriaceae bacterium; assembly: GCA_965368405.1. Lineage (GTDB taxonomy): Bacteria > Bacteroidota > Bacteroidia > Cytophagales > Cyclobacteriaceae > S012-113. Next base: position 26,869 of record CBDUMS010000041.1, on the reverse strand, counting down.
TGGTTCAGAAAAGAAAGGAGCGCCAACGAATTATTTTATGGTTGCTGCACCAGAACGAATTAGGGTAAACTGCGATTTACGTCATGTAGATGTAGTGCTTTGTTGCGATCCTAAGGCATTCTTACACACTAACCCAATAGACGGGTTACGTCCAGGTGGATCTTTCGTTTGGGAATCGAATGAGCATTCGTCGGAAGAAGCCTGGAAACGTATTCCTAGAAAATTCAGGCAGGAAATTATTGACAAGAATATTAACATGTATGTCCTGAATGGGTTTGAAATAGCCAGAAAGGCAACAGAACGAGAAGATCTTCAAACCAGAATGCAGGGTAATTCATTCCTAGGAGCATTTTTCGGTGTTTCTCCATTTCTGAATAATTACAATATTCCTAAGGAAGAATTTGTTGAAACCGTCCGGAAGCAGTATGAAACTAAGTTCGGTCGTTTCGGCGATGCGGTAGTGGAATCGAATATGATGGTTATGACCGAAGGTATGGATCGCGTATTCAAGATTGAGAATGGAAAGGTAGATGATGAAGATACCTCCACCTTCCTTGGCGATGTAATTACACCTTGTGAAGTTGAACTCTATCAATTACCCGAAAATGGTAATGGTAAAGAAAAGGCTCCTATTTTTAAGATGTCTACCTTCGATAAGGAGTTCAGAGCAGGTTTAGGGTATGATCAACCTTCTTCTGTGCTATCTTCTGTTGGTATGATGGCAGCAGGAACCGGTGCAACAGCAAGTAAATATGTTGCACGGCGCGAAGTGCCGGTATTTCACGCTGAGAACTGTACCCAGTGTATGGAATGTATTGTGGTATGCCCAGATACAGCCTTGCCGAATACAGCGCAGGATATAGACACCATTATTCGGGCTACAATAAGGAGCTATGTAACCGACGAGTCTGTTCGGGAGACACTACTTTCGAAAGTGCCTGAAATTGAGAAGGCAGTACGAGCTGATATGCTTGAAAAAGCATCAATCAAAGGCGATACTACAGCTTTTAGTGCTATCGTTATGGCCGAGATTGAATCTCTTAATATTCTTGAGGTCAATTCTCCTGCCTATAAAGAAATAGGAACAATTTTGGAAAAACTTCCTTTCGCATTCCAAAATACGAAACTAGTATTTGGAGCAAAAGAGAAAAAAGAACCAGGTGAAGGAGGAATCTTTGGAATCTTCGTGAATGACCTTTGTAAGGGTTGTGGCGCATGCGTAACAGCGTGTGGATCACATCAAGCACTAACCATGGTTCCTGAAACCGAAGAAATTCATACCGATTATAAATCGGCGATAAACTTCCTTGATATACTTGGCGATACACCAAAGAAATATCTTGGTTTATATAATGCTGATAATCCAGAAGAGTCTAAAGCTGCGGCCCTGAAATACCACTTAATGCAACGCTCGAAGTATGATGCATTGCTTTCTGGGGATGGCGCTTGTGCGGGTTGTGGTGAGAAATCAGTACTTCATGCAGTTTCTTCTCTTACCGAGGCGATAATGCGACCACTTTTCCATAAAAAAGCAGAGCGATTTGAAGAAAAGGCTGCTATTCTTGAAAAAGAAGGAGTGAAACTTCTTGAAGCACTTAAAACAAGAGACGAGGAATCGTATAAAATCTATAAAAGATCAATCGTTCATATTCTTCTTGGTATTGGAGCAACAACAAATGATGCTGTTGATCAACGAATAAAAGAAGAGTTTAAAGGAGGCGACAAGGAGGTTATTGATGCACTGATTGCTGTTCTTCGACAAGAGGCATATAACTTAAGAGATCTTCAAGCCATTGAAGGTAGAATGCCAAATGGAATGACAGCGATGGCAATGACCGCCAATACAGGTTGTAATACGGTTTATGGTTCTACTCCAGCGAATACACCTCACCAATATCCTTGGATGAACTCATTATTCCAGGATGGAGCAACTATTGGCTGGTTAATTGGCGAAAGTTTCGTTTACGACCATGCAAGAAAGTCTGTTCTTCCTGAAAGGTTTGCGGACTTAGCTATTGGTGGATTTGAAAAAGCAATTACCGAGCAGGAGTATTTCAACTTTACTCACTTTACCGATATGGACATGACCGATAAGGAAATCCTTGAGATGCCAAAAGTTTGGGCAATCGGTGGTGACGGAGGTATGGGTGACATTGGTTACCAAAATGTATCTAAGGTTGTAATGCAGAACCGTCCAAATGTTAAGATTGTACTACTCGATACCCAGGTTTATTCTAATACTGGTGGACAGAATTCAGAATCCTCTGTAATGCCGGGTGGTTTTGATATGAACCAGTTTGGTGCGGCCACACAGGGTAAGCATACAGAACACAAATCGGTTTCAGAAACATTGATTGCCGGACATGGATCTCCATTTGTTGCTCAGGTTTCTTTAGCAAATAGTGGAACATTGTACAAAGCGCTTGTTGACGGTATCTATTACAGAGGTACAGCTTTCTATCAAACGTATACCGCATGTATGCCAGAACATGGTATTGCCGATAATGCCGCAGAAGTTCAAGCACTACGGGTTAGAGATAGCCGTGGTATGGCAGAGTTTGTGTTTAATCCATCCAATGGCGAGATCTATTCAGATGCTTTAAATATTACCACTAACCAATCTTATAAAACAGACTGGGCTCAGAAAACATCGCAGGTGAAAAAGCAACGTTATACGTATACTGCTGCGCACTGGGCCTTTACGGAAGCTCGATTTAGATTCCACCATAAGAAGATCAAGCCTGAACAAATTGAAGGCATGGTGCGACTCGAAGATAAGATCAAGTTGATTACTATGGATGATATAATCCACAGACGTCATACCGATCCTAAGCATAGGTCTTACGTTAAAGATTTCGGCGTTTATGCTGTAGATTTCGATTATGAGGGTAATGAAATTTACCGAGCACTATCGCAGCAGATGGTTCTGTTTGTTGTAGAAAGAAGAAAGGCCTGGAGATTACTTCAGAGTAGAGCGGGTGTGGTTAACCAGGATTACCTGGACCAAAAAGCGCTTCTTGAAAAGATAGATAAGCAAGGGTTAAGTGTTGAAGAAGCACTTGCAGAGCCTTTAGAAGCATAAATATTTCAAGTATGGATTGGAGCCATGTGTTTGAGTTCACGCTCAAGCGCATGGCTTTTTTTATGCCGCTCCCTCTTCCCTCTTCAGTTCAATATTTAATCGGTGCCCCTTTAGGCATGCTGCTATTCTGAATAAAATCACGAATATCATCATTAGCCTTCACAAGGTCTTCAGCCCGCAAGTACATCATATGTCCACTACGATACCCCTTAAAGCTTAAGCGATCTTTCATTCTACCACTTGGGTCGATATGCCACATGGTGTACTTTCCGTTATAGTAGGTGGTCGCACCATCGAAGTACCCTGATTGAATCATAACATGAAGGTTCGGATTTTCGGCCATGGCGAGACGAAGGTCACTCCCTGTATTATTATTCGATCTGTCCCAGGGTCGAACAGGACCAAACATATTGTATTTAATGTCGGTCTTAAACTTTAACTCTTCCTGTAAATAATAGTTAATTGCAGGAGTGAAGGAGTGTAGCCAAGAAGTTAGTTCGGCATTATAATCTGGTCTTACGCCTGCTTCACTGGCATCGATTCCGAGATAACGCGAATCGAGGCGTCCTATCGTTAGGCCTTTTTCGCGTAGAAGATCCTTCCAGAAATATGCCGTGGATACATCCAAATTATTCTGTAAAATTGATTTTTCAGATAACCCGGAATAGTAAGCCATTTTTTTGGCTACAGCTTTCTTTTCAGCTTCTGGTAAATAACCACCGCGTACTAAGGCAGGAGTCAAGGTATTAATAGTGTACTCTTCTACCTCTGGCAATAATTCTTCTAAATCCTTTTGCTGTAATTCTGGAGGTAGGACTTTATGATACCAGGCAGCCGCTGCAAAATAAGGTAATCGGTTAGCAGCCATAACCGGACCATCGCGCTCAATTCCTATTTCTGTAGGGGATACCAAAATGACCCCATTAAGGTACATCCAATGACTGTTCTGAAGTTCGAGGGCAAGTCCCGAAACGCGTGTTGTTCCGTAGCTTTCGCCAATCAGGTACTTAGGGGAACGCCATCGGTTAGATCGTGTGACAAAGGTATTTACCCATTCCGCCAGGTACTTGATATCGGCATTAACCCCAAAAAAGGTTTCCTTTTTAACTTCTTTATCTAGAATTCTAGAGTAGCCTGTATTGACGGGGTTCACAAATACGATATCCGCGACATCGAGTATCGAATAGGGGTTTGCCCTCACGCCATAAGGTTGAACAGGATACCCCTCATTATCGATATTGAGCAACTTGGGTCCTGTGTAGGCAATATGCATCCATACAGAGGCAGATCCCGGGCCACCATTAAAAGAGATTACTAATGGCCTAGCTGTGTCGTCACGTAGATCAGATCGTTTATAGTAAGTATAATAGAGCGATGCAATAGCCTTGCCGTCTTCGTTCCAAACCGGTTGCGTTCCTGTGGTGGCGGTGTAAAGAACTTTTTTCCCCTTAATTGTGGTTTCATGATTCGTAATCACGGTTGTGTCTGCCGGAAGCGATCGGTTTTGCGCAAGCACGGCATTACTAAGTAAAAGAATCGGACTAAGAATTAGTATGTGAATTTTCATAGTGGAAGGGTTAATAATTACACTAGTTTAAAGGAATACTTACTCTGTAACCACTATAATTATGTAAACGGATAAGCTGAAAATTGATATTATTTTAGATTGGAAGAGCGATTTATGTTAAAATCAGTAATATATTCATCAAAATCGAATAATTTAACCTCGCAATTCAGTTTTCATGGCGCGGACGGACGTATTCAATATTTATCAAAATAAATCTAATCTGAAATGGATTGTACTAACCGCTGCTGCCGTAATTAGTATTGGGTCGATTCTTTATACCAATATTCTGGTTGGTAAACTAAAAGAACGAGAGCGGAGTTTTATTAGATTATATGCCAAAACACTGGAATTTGCACTCGATGAAAGTGTAACCATAACTCAGGATATCAATTTTATCTCTGAAGAAATAATTCTTCAGAACAATTCAATGCCCATGATTATTATGGATTCACTGGGTATAGTTTATGGGCATAAAAATATTAAGGTAGACTCTTCTAAGGCTTCAACGGTTATTAATGAACGGCTCAGACGAATGGCCCTTAAGATGGAGCAAGAATATACGCCAATACGTATAGCACCAGTTAATCCTGCTACAGGAGAACCCTATCTGATCCAGTTTTTGTATTACAAACATTCGAATCTGCTTACTCAATTAATTTATTACCCTTACGTACAGCTTTCAGTAATAGCCATCTTTGGAATTATTGCATACATGGCATTTTCGTATTCACGCACGGCCGAGCAAAATAGGGTTTGGGTGGGTATGGCTAAAGAAACCGCACATCAGCTAGGAACGCCAATCTCTTCGCTTATGGCTTGGGTGGAATACCTAAAAGCCGATGAGGAGTTTGCTAATAATGAATTTTTAGATGAACTGGATAAAGATATAGCAAAGCTGCAATTAATTACAGCTAGGTTTTCCAGTATAGGTTCAGTTCCAGTCCTTAACGAAGAAGATCTTGTTCCGGTTATCAATCGCGTGGTTGACTACCTCCGGTCGAGAATTTCTTCGAAGGTCAATATCAAGGTTGAATCGATGCACGAACATGTAATAGGAGCCGTAAACGCTCCATTGTTTGAATGGGTGATTGAGAATATTTGTAAAAATGCCGTGGATGCAATGTCTGGGGTAGGTGAGATTACCATTAAGATACAGGAGGCCAGCGACTGGCGCATATTTATTGATATTTCGGATACTGGCAAAGGGATTCCATTGGCTAAACTCAAACAAATTTTTAATCCGGGGTTTACCACCAAAAAAAGAGGCTGGGGTTTGGGCCTTGCACTCGCAGAACGAATCATCGAAATCTATCATAAAGGCAAAATATTTGTACGGACTTCCGAGCTGGATAAGGGTACTACCTTTAGAATTGTCTTGCATCGTAATAAAAAGATCCAATAAAGGACAAAGTTGGTGTAAATTAGGAACCCACTCTTTGGTATAATGTTTTTTACCAAGTAGCTTTGCAGTCTGAAATAAATCAAGCTGAATAAGAAACAGAAATATGGCAAATAATGGCAAAGTTTCGCAGGTAATTGGTCCTGTAGTTGACGTAAGTTTCGAAGACGAAAACGCTCTTCCTGATATTCTGGACGCCTTAGAAGTTGTTAAAAACGACGGAACGAAGGTAGTATTAGAGTGTCAGCAGCACCTAGGAGAAGACCGAGTACGTACAATTGCAATGGACGGAACCGAAGGTTTAGTGCGTGGTATGGAGGTAATTAACACGGGCTCTCCGATTAAAATGCCTACCGGCGAAGCTATTAAAGGACGATTATTTAATGTAATCGGCGACGCGATTGACGGTATGAAACCTCCAAAGTCTACCGGTGGTTTACCTATTCACCGAGAGGCACCATTATTTGAAGACCTATCTACATCATCTGAAATATTATTTACAGGGATTAAAGTAATTGACTTACTCGAGCCTTATGTAAAGGGTGGCAAAATTGGTTTGTTTGGTGGAGCCGGAGTTGGTAAGACCGTTCTTATCATGGAATTGATTAACAACATTGCAAAAGCTTATTCTGGTTTATCAGTATTCGCTGGAGTTGGAGAAAGAACTAGAGAAGGTAATGACCTTCTTCGCGAAATGATTGAGTCTGGCGTTATTAAATATGGCGACGAATTCATCAAATCTATGGAAGAAGGAGATTGGGATCTTTCTAAGGTAGATGAAGAAGAATTAGGCAAGTCTCAGGCTACCTTGGTGTTTGGACAAATGAACGAACCTCCTGGAGCTCGTGCTCGAGTGGCATTGTCGGGACTGACCGTTGCTGAGTATTTTCGTGAGGGAGATGGCGAAGGAGAAGGACGAGATATTCTATTCTTTATTGATAATATTTTCCGTTTTACCCAAGCGGGATCAGAGGTGTCGGCCTTACTAGGGCGTATGCCTTCTGCTGTGGGTTACCAGCCTACACTTGCAACTGAGATGGGTGCTATGCAGGAGAGAATTACTTCGACAAAACGAGGTTCAATTACATCGGTACAGGCCGTTTACGTTCCTGCCGATGATTTAACTGACCCTGCGCCAGCAACAACATTTGCTCACCTTGATGCCACAACGGTACTTTCTAGAAAGATCGCAGAACTTGGTATTTACCCTGCTGTGGATCCTTTAGATTCTACTTCTAGAATTCTGAATGCAGAGACTTTAGGAGATGAGCATTATAATACAGCGCAGAATGTAAAAGAGATTATTCAGCGATACAATGAACTGCAGGACATTATTGCAATTCTAGGTATGGATGAACTATCGGATGAAGACAAACAAGTTGTTCACCGTGCAAGAAGGGTACAGCGTTTCTTATCGCAGCCTTTCCATGTAGCGACGCAATTTACAGGCTTAGAAGGAGCTCTTGTTGATTTAAAAGATACCATCAAAGGTTTTAATATGATTTTGGATGGTGAGTTAGATCATCTTCCTGAGGCAGCCTTTAACTTGGTTGGAACCATAGAAGAAGCAATTGCTAAAGGAGAAAAAATGATGGCTGAAGCCGAAGCTTAATTATGTACTTAGAAATAGTTACTCCAGATCAGAAGGTTTTTGAAGGCGAAGTGTTATCTGCAACCTTTCCGGGAACCGATGGTTCGTTTCAAATTTTAAATCATCACGCGCCACTCTTGAGTACGCTCAAGAAAGGAACTATTATCTATAAAGATAAGAAGTCTGAATATGAGGTTACGGTAGATGGTGGTGTTGTGGAAGTGCTAAATAATAAAGTAATTGTACTTGCAGAGTCTATTGTTGAAGAGGAGTAAACTGCAATAACAGATAGAATAAAAAAGGGCCGCTCAATCGAGTGGCCCTTTTTATTTACTCTTGTTTCTTTTTGGTACTAATTCCAAATGGAAAATAAAGCGGGCAAAAACTTATAAAACTTGTCAATAAGAATACTACCGCAAGGACCATAAGCACGATGCCTAAGGTGCCAGTTATAATTCCCTGATAGTAGAGAAAACCTACAACTACTGCAACAATAATTCGAACGACCCGGTCGAGGGACCCCATATTTGCTTTCATGTCATTTTATTTAGTGAATTGTTCTATTAATAATACAATACCGGTAATTGCTCCAATGCATATTAAACAGACTAAAACCAGTTTTAATGCTTTTGACTTCATGCAATTACAGAGGTTGTAAGATAAAAAAATAGTGATTTTTTAGAAGATAATTATCAAAATCTGCAAAAAGCTCGCCTCCGCTTCATTTTCGCTTCCGTTTAATGAAGTACTTTATCGGAAGAAGCATGGAGACCTCTCTGCGGTATTCAAGATACTGATCGCCAAACTCCTTAACCAGCTTCTTTTCTTCCCAGGAAGTGCCAACAATTAAATAAGCTAATCCAAGAGTGGCAGATACGGCCATTTTTTGGACAGGAATTGCAATAAAAAGCCCAACTATTAATAGTATGCTACCAAAGTATAATGGGTGTCTTACTACATTATTCCAACCATGTTTACTAAAACCAGTGGCTTTATACTCCTCTTGAAACTTGATTTGGTATGTGCCGAGAAACTCTGCCGTATTATAATTCTTAAAACTATCTACAATAATATAACCTCCACTTAATATAAAAATTACCCCGCCACTGACACTGATTATATTGGGAGAAAATATCCATAAGCTAGGTGTATTTAGGTAGGTATAGAGTACTGGTATGAGAAGGAGTAATGAAAGCGTATTATAACCGGCGCGATAATAGATACGATAATTTCTACCGAAATTAGTTATGACGGCCTTAACCTTTCCTGATGCCAACAGACTATGAAAACCAAAAAAAACAATCCACCAACACCCAAGGGCAATGTTTCCAGCTAATAGCATAGTTAAAACTTATAACCGATTGATGTTGTTGTACCCCAATCAAAGGTGAGTGCAGCAGGGTCAGACGGTTTGTTGTCATAGTTGGCCCAATAGGAGAAATTCAAGGTAAAATTATTGAAAATTTCCCATGACAAGGTAGACTCAATATTTGTACGAAATCTATTTTTCACGGTGAAACTTGGGAATGCCTCACCCTTAAGGGTAAAGAAAATTTTTGGGTTCGCAAAAACAAATAGATCATAGGATAATCGTACAAGCCCTTCAGCATTATTGGATGCGACGTTTTCTGTCGTGAACTCTCTATTTATAGAGCCTCCCACCTCAATAGATAGTACATTAATATAGTTTTCTACCGGACTATAACCACCTGTAATATTAGTTATTAGTCTGCTATCTATTCCCAACTCTGTATTTCGCTCCCACTTAACTTCTAAAGCATTAAAAACCTGTCTTACATAAAACAATTGAAAGCGATATCCACCATCTTGCTTTTCACTTCTCGTACTTGGATTGGCGCTAAAATTACCATTGATACTTATTGAGTGTGCGGTTTTTGGAGTGCGGTATTTTACACTTCCGCTAGAGTTTAATTGTAAGTTTTCCGTACCACGTGTATATGAAAACCCTGCTGATATCGATCCTTCCAAGGCTTGCCAAAATTTATCGTTCAGTGGTTTAAGTTTCACAATTTCTAAAATCGGTACCTCCTGGGCGAATACACCAAAGGAAAGGGTTACATTTCTGGCCGAATCTACACTTACAATTTTGCCATAAATAGTTGAATGATTGGCAAGTACTATTTCATAATATCGATTCGTAACTACATTACTAACCTTACGCCATTCAACATTTATGGTTCCCATGGCCACTGTCTTTATCTCCAAGCGCCCCTGGTTTAGTCCTTTTATTTCGCAGATAGCCCTGTCTCCATTATAGAAGGTCACAGTGTCCGTCTTTTGAGCCAAGCCATCAAGGGCAATCAGAAGGAACCCAGATATAATTACGATATTTTTCAAGATATTCATAAATCGACCATACTGTCGAGGTCAAAAATAGACAGAATTAAGATTGTCCACTAGAATTTACGACCTCCTTTGCGAATAGACTCTTCATCCAAGTTCAGGAATTGCTCCCAAAAATCAGTTTCCGGTAATCCGGCAATTAGGTCAATGGGCTCTTTTTTAACCGGGTGGATAAAATAAAGCTTTCGTGCGTGTAAATGAATAGAAGCATCACTGTTAGGTTGCTTATACCCATACTTAATATCACCGCGTATAGGGCATCCGACTGCAGCAAGCTGTACTCGGATTTGATGTGGTCTTCCTGTAATGGGTTTCACCTCGATGAGATGATGTCGGTTTAAGGTGCCTAAATAGCGGTAGTTTAATTCTGCAAGTTTGGCTCCCTCTACCATTTCGTTATAGGCCCTCGTTGTATTTTTAGCCGGATCTTTAATAAGCCAATGTTTAAGCTTTCCTACCTCTGGTCGGGTCTTTTGCCTGGTAATTGCCCAATACGTTTTTTGTACTTTTCGATCGGCAAAAATTTTATTCATCCGTTCGAGAGCCTTGGAAGTCCTAGCGAAAACAACAAGCCCACTCACCGGGCGGTCTAGCCGGTGCACTACACCCATAAATACTGCTCCCGGTTTATTATATTTCTCTTTTACGTAGTCTTTGGCATATTCTACTAGCGGTTTATCTCCGGTAGAATCACCCTGTACTAGAATACCTGAGGGTTTATTAATTACGAGTAAATGGTTATCCTCGTAAATAACATTAAGGGGTAATATATTCTTGCTCGAAGCCATTAAAATTCAGATATAGAATGAAATTTTATTTCAGGAAAGTTATCCTCTACCATTTGTAACCAGGATTTCGATTCTGCCATGAACACTAATTTGCCATCTTTATCTTTAGCAATATGTCGGTACTTAGAGTCAACAAATTCCTTCAATTTAGCTTTATCCGAGCATTCTATCCAACAGGCTTTGTAAATATTTTGGGATAGAAATTCGCATTTAGCACCATATTCGTTTTCCAGCCTGTACTTAATAACTTCGTATTGAAGTGCTCCTACTGTACCAACAACCCGTTTTGATCCCAGTTCATAGGTAAACAATTGCGCTACACCTTCGTCCATTAATTGGCGCAACCCTTTATCGAGTTGTTTGGTTTTCATCGCATCCTGATTTTGAACGGCTTTAAATATTTCTGGCGAAAAGCTAGGGATGCCCTTGTAATTCCCTAGGTCAACAGTGGCCAAGGTATCGCCGATTTTAAGGTTGCCCGTATCGTAAAGCCCAACAATATCTCCTGGGAAAGCCTCGTTAATAATCTCTTTGTCTTGTGCCATAAATGCCGTGGCATTAGAAAATTTAAACTCTTTGGCCAGGCGGTGGTGTACGTACGGCTTGTTTCGCTCAAATTTCCCAGAGCATATCCTAACAAATGCAATACGATTCCTATGCCGGGGGTCCATATTTGCATGTATTTTAAATACAAAACCTGAGAAATTTGGGTCCTCAGGAATAACCTCCCGCTGTTCAGTTTCTCGAGCGAGCGGCTCGGGCGCAATATCCAGAAAGCAATCTAGGAGCTCTCGAACACCAAAATTGTTAACCGCACTCCCAAAAAATACAGGTGCGACTTTGCCATTCAAGTAATCATCGATATTCAAGTCCCCATAAATTCCTTGGATCAGTTCAATGTCTTCACGAAGTTGTTCGGCATCTCGCTCACCAATAAATTCTTCCAGTTCAGGTTGCGCTACGTCTTCGATCTTAACGCCATCGGATATCGTTAACTTACTTGATTCGAATAAATGCAAAGCTTTCTCATATAGGCTGTAGACGCCTTTAAACCTCTTGCCCATTCCTATTGGCCAGCTTAAGGGATGTACATTAATATTTAGTTTATTCTCAATCTCGTCGAGCAGGTCGTATGGGTCGCGGCCTTCTCGGTCGAGTTTGTTTATAAAGACCATCACAGGTGTTGTTCTGCGCCTGCAAACCTCCATGAGCTTTTCGGTTTGAATCTCAACCCCTTTTACACAATCAATAACCATTATTACACTATCAACAGCCGTTAGCGTACGGTATGTGTCTTCTGCAAAATCCTGGTGACCAGGAGTATCTAATAGGTTAATCTTTTTATCGCGATAATTAAAACCCATTACCGAAGTTGCAACCGAAATACCCCTTTGCTTCTCAATTTCCATGAAATCGGATTTGGCGTGGTCGGTAATTTTATTAGACTTTACGGCACCAGCTTTCTGGATAGCCCCACCAAAGAGTAAGAGCTTTTCCGTTAAAGTGGTTTTACCCGCATCTGGGTGCGATATTATTCCGAATGTTCTCCTTTTTGCTATTTCTTCCTTTAATGCCACGAGATAAGATCAATGAATATCAGGGCGCAAAAATAGTGGTTCTTTCGCTATCCTCGTCTCTGCCAACCGTTTAAACTTAATAATGGTATCGCTAACTCAACTGTTTTTATTACTGCTAAATGGCAGTTGATATTATTATTCATGCCAAAAACCTGACAAATTGACACGGCAATAGTCGATTTATAGTATTGGCATAACCATTGATAAAAGATTGCAAAAGCGAGATTAAAATATAAATTATATACAATGGGAAAAATTATAGGAATTGATTTGGGTACAACGAACTCATGCGTTTCAGTAATGGAGGGTAATGAGCCAGTGGTGATTCCAAATAGCGAGGGAAGAAGAACAACTCCTTCGATTGTGGCATTTTTAGAGGATGGCAAAGGAGAACGCAAGGTAGGAGACCCTGCTAAACGTCAGGCGATTACTAATCCAGAGAATACAATTAGTTCTGTGAAGAGATTCATGGGCAAGAAGTATACAGAGGTTGGAGAAGAATTAAAGACTGTAGCTTATACTTTAGAAAAAGGAAATAACGATACAGTACGAGTAAAGATTGGCGATCGTCAGTATACTCCGCAGGAAATCTCTGCAATGATTTTACAAAAAATGAAATCTACAGCAGAAGATTACTTAGGAACGACTGTAACTGAAGCTGTAATTACCGTACCAGCCTACTTTAACGACGCAGAGCGTCAGGCAACCAAAGAAGCGGGACAGATCGCAGGTTTCGACGTAAAAAGAATTATTAATGAGCCAACGGCAGCAGCCTTGGCCTATGGTCTTGATAAGAAGAATCAAGACATGAAAATTGCAGTGTTCGATTTAGGTGGAGGAACATTCGATATCTCTATACTAGAATTAGGCGAAGGCGTATTTGAAGTAAAATCTACAAATGGTGATGTTCACCTTGGTGGAGACGACTTTGATCAGGTTATTATTAACTGGTTAGCCGACGAATTTTTAAAGGACGAAAATATTGATCTTAGAAAAGATCCTATGGCACTGCAGAGACTTAAGGAAGCTGCAGAGAAAGCTAAAATTGAATTATCAAGTTCTTCTAACGCCGAAATTAACTTGCCGTATATTATGCCGGTTGATGGTGTTCCTAAGCACTTGGTTCGTAGCCTTTCGAAGGCACAATTCGAGCAGTTGGCAGACAAGCTTGTACAGCGCTCAATGGCTCCAGTAAAAGCAGCTTTGAAAGATGCAGGATTAAGTACATCGGATATAGATGAGGTGATTCTTGTTGGGGGCTCTACCCGTATCCCTAAAATTCAGGAAGAGGTTGAGAAGTTTTTTGGAAAGAAGCCTTCTAAAGGAGTTAACCCAGATGAGGTAGTAGCAGTAGGTGCTGCGATACAAGGTGGAGTATTAACAGGTGAAGTTAAAGATGTACTTCTTCTTGATGTAACACCGTTATCATTAGGTATCGAAACTATGGGAGGTGTATTGACTAAGCTTATTGAGTCTAATACTACGATACCAACGAAAAAATCGGAAGTGTTCTCTACAGCGGCTGATAATCAGCCATCGGTTGAAATTCATGTGCTACAAGGAGAGCGGCCAATGGCAAAGGATAACCGTAGTTTAGGTCGATTCCACCTCGATGGAATTCCACCTGCACCCCGCGGAGTGCCACAAATCGAAGTTATTTTTGATATTGATGCCAATGGTATCATGCATGTAACAGCGAAAGATAAAGGCACGAACAAAGAGCAGAATATTCGAATCGAAGCGTCTTCTGGACTCACGGATGAGGAAATCGAAAAGATGAAGCAGGAAGCAGAAGCAAATGCCGAGACTGATAAGCAGGAAAAGGAAAAAATTGAAAAGCTAAATGCAGCTGATTCGATGATTTTCCAGACCGAGAAGCAGTTAAAGGAGTTTGGAGATAAGATTTCTGATGCCAACAAAACACCAATTACGGAAGCGTTGGAGAACTTAAAGAAAGTTCATCAGGCGCAAGATCTTGATGGTATCGACGCAGCACTAGAAGCATTGAACAAAGCCTGGGAAGGAGCATCACAAGAGATGTACGCGGCTAGTCAAGAAGCTGCTGGTGGAGCGCAAGCAGAGCCAGAAGCAGGTGCTACCGGTAGTGCAGATACTACTGAGGATGTGTCGGATGTTGAGTTTGAAGAAGTGGAAGAGGATAAGAAGTAATTCTTATCGGTTGATGAAACAAATCAATCCATATATATAGATCGGGGTCGTTGTGCAAACAACGGCCCTTTTTTTATACCATTTTTGATAGTAGAACGTTATCTATTAAATTGTGAATGAGTGCAGAAAACTGTAATTTTATTCCACTAACCTCTAAGTAATTGAAGCGTCTCAAAACAAAAGTAAAACTCATAACCTTAGAGCTAATTCTATTGGCTTTTATAATAATGAGCTTTCAGTCGAGCTCATGGAGGCCCACTAGTTATGAGCCGGTAATGATGACAAGAGCGGAGATGGAAGCCTCTGTCACCCTGCTACCCGCAAAACCTATCAAGACGCCTGGGAAGATATGGGTGTATAATACTTTCATCCTTGTAATTGAACAATATCGCGGCATACACATCATTAATAATTCCGATCCAAATAATCCAATAAATGCAGGATTTATAAGAATTGAGGGGTGCACTGATTTGGCGGTTAATAATGGGATTGTTTATGCTAATAACGCCGTTGATTTAATTGGTGTTAAAGGCTCGTCGTCATTCGAAAGCTTCGAGGTTGTGAGTCGCACTAGAAATGCACTTCCTATGGTAGCTTCGCCTGAACCATGGGGTGATTGGTATTTTCTAAATCAATTGCCTGCAGATATGATTATTGTTCGATGGAACCTAATAGATAATTAATTGAAAAATAGCTTAGTCATATTGATTATACTGGTATCCTTAATGGGATGTTCTTCGAGCGATTCAATAGCGCCGCAATCGAGCATTTCATTAGGCGGATCTACAGCAACATTCACTATTACTGATGATTATCTATATAGTATAGAAGAGCGCAAGCTAACTACCTTTTATATTGGCGATGAAGCAAAAATTAGTAAAGTGGCAGAACTAAATATCAACGTTGTTCAATTGGAAACAATATTTCCTAAAGGGGACTTTCTCTTTTTAGGATCTACAACGGGAGTTATTATTCTCGACATATCTGTGCGAGAGCGACCAGTATACTTGTCAGAATATCAGCATGTAGTTTCCTGCGACCCAGTGATTGTCGATGGACCTTATGCTTTCTCAACCTTGCGATCTGGGAATAATTGTGGACAGTCGGTAGATGAGTTACAAATAATTGATATTTCTAATATTACGAGGCCTCAATTGATTACAAGTTACCCCATGACAAGCCCCAAAGGACTTGCTGCAAACGAAGACTATCTCTATATCTGCGACAATGGTGTTAAGGTCTATGATAAATCGGATGTGAATAATTTAATACTACTGAACCATATCAGGGACATTCCAGCGAATGATTTAATTTATTATAATAATCAATTGCTGGTTACTGCCGATGATGGCTTTTATCAATTTAATACCTCCAATGGCATTGACTTTACTTTGTTGAGTCAGTTCGCATATTAATATGGCATGGTGACACCTAGACTACATGTGACCTTTACACTTATTGTTTTCTTCTGCTTTGCTGGACAAGTGAATGCGCAAGAGACGACAAAGGAAAGTGCGAAAGAGTATAAAAATATTTTTGGGTTCGTTCCTCAATATGCCATATATCATGGGATTCGATTTGATTATGAACGCCAATTGAATACGAATGGGAGCTGGTTAGTATTGGCTCCTCAACTATTTTCCGATCGAAGTGGCGGCTACTATTATGGTCTGGATGATTATGGAGCATACGAGACCTTAATTGGTGTGGGGTTAAATGCATATTATAAAGTGCAGGTTTACAAGTCTGATCTCATTAATAACCGCAGTCTTATACCAAGGCATACGCTCTATTTTTCGTTTGGCCCTTCTTTTCAGTATTTCAATCTAACAAATACTGAGGAGATTGCTACACCATTTATTGAAGATGGTATAACCTATTACTCCTTTAGTCTTGAGGAAGTAGAAAAGCCAATAACGCGCATTGGTGCAATAGCAAATGCGGGATGGCAGCTTACATTCGACCGGTTTGTGCTGGATTTATATCTGGGTCTTCAAATAAAATATGCTCTGGATAATGAAGGCAAGATTATCGATGATATCTATGCCGAATGGATCAACCCTACCTACTCAGGCGTTATGCTTGATGGAGGTATAAAAATCGGGTTCTTCTTCTAAATACTATGAGTCTTATTTATTGAACCTAAGGCACGCTGATTTAATTGATTTATTAAAAACATAATACCATGATTAGATCGAAAAAACTTTTCCTGTTGATAGTTCTAGTTGGCGTAGGATTTTTTCCTGGCTCAACTTCCTATGCTCAGGTAGATACAAACAAGTTAGACAGTTATTTTTCTAAGGCCAGGGAAGATTGGAAAGTTCCGGGGATGTCTGTGGCTATTGTTAAAGATGGCCAAATAGTATTTGCTAAGGGTTATGGCGTTCTTGAAGAAGGCAAGAGGAAAAAAACGAACGAGAATACGCTTTATGCTATCGCCTCCAACACAAAAGCCTTTATTTCCGCATCCCTGGCTCATTTGGTATGGGAAGGCAAAATTAGCTGGGACGATAAGGTAATAGATTATTTACCATATTTTGAATTATACGACGACTATGCTACCAAAGAAACCACAATAAGAGACCTACTCAGTCACCGCGTGGGATTAGGCACATATAGTGGTGATGTGATTTGGTATAAATCTAAATACTCTGCGGAAGAAACGGTTAAGCATGCCAAATATGTACCACAGGCGTATGGTTACCGAGCAGGTTACGGATATACAAACCTAATGTTTATTGCCGCAGGAGAGGTTATTCAAAGTGTAACTGGTATGCCATGGGATGAGTTTGTTCAGCGACATTTTTTCGCTCCTTTGGAAATGAACCGGACGGTTACCTCCACTAATGCGTTAGATAAAATGAAAAATGTTGCGAGTCCGCATAAAACAATTGAGGGAGTAATTACCCCAATTGCCTATACCAATTGGGATAATATGGGAGCTGCCGGGGGCATTATTTCAAGCGTGTCCGATATCTCAAAATGGATGATCTTGCAAATGAATGGTGGTATAAATGCTGGTGATACACTCTTCTCTCCTCAGACTCAGGTTGATATGTGGACTCTCCATAATAGTCGCCAAGTTAGCTTGACGTCGCAAAAAAGTATTCCGAGTAGACATTTTAGTGGCTATGGCCTCGGCTGGGCAATGTCAGACTATGAAGGCAGAAAGATGGTAAACCATGGTGGAGGTTACGATGGGATGTTTTCGCGCGTAACCATGATTCCAGAAGAAAACTTGGGCATTGTAGTGCTTACAAATGCTATGACAGGAATCGCTACTCCTATTACAATGAAGGCAGTTGATACATATTTGAACATTGGCGAACGTGATTGGAGTGCCGAAGCACTTCCCCGAGCCGAGCGAAGCAATATGAGGAAGAAGGAGAGAGTGGAAAAGCGTATGGCTGCGAGGGAACTGAACACAAAGCCTACTGTACCAATTACTTCGTTTGTCGGGAATTATTATGATCCTATGTATGGTGCGATAGAGGTTACTTTGGAGGAAGATCAATTAATAATTGATTTTGCGCCAGCACCGCAGCTAAAAGCAAGTTTGTCGCCTTGGAACTATAATACCTATAAGATAGAATGGCATGAGGTCCATGCCTGGTTTGATTTTGGTACAGTTAAGTTTATTCTCAATGATAGTAATAAGGTGGAGGGTATTGAATTTGATGTGCCCAATGATGATATCTTCTTTGATGAAATTCATCCAAAGAAAATGAACTAATAGGCTTAGTCTATATTGAATTAGATATTATCGATTTGATTTATACTTACCCTTAAATTAACTTTACAATAAATAAAACAAAGCAATTATGAATCCAATTATTGATCAATTAAATAAGTTATTAGCGAATTACCAGATTTATTACCAAAACCTAAGAGGGTTTCACTGGAATATTCAAGGAAGAGATTTTTTTGAATTACACGTTAAGTTTGAAGAGTTATACAATGATGCGGCAGTGAAGATTGATGAAGTGGCCGAACGTATTCTTACTATTGAGGGAACACCATTGCATAGTTTCTCCGATTATTTAGCAACCGCTTCATTATCATCAGAAACAAATGTTCATGGAGGTGAAAAAGCAGTAAGAACTATTGTAGAAAACCTTTCTGCCCTTGTGGAACAGCAAAAAGATATTCGAAAAAATGCTGAAGATAGCGACGATGGTGCTACTGCGGATATGATGGCAACATTTATAGAAGAGCAGGAGAAAACACTTTGGATGTTTAAAGCCTGGTTGAAATAAACTTAATTACTTTTAAGGGTTGTTTTACAGCCCTTTTTTTATGCCTAATCACCAAAATACTTATTATGCCATAGGTTTGATGTCAGGAACCTCTCTTGACGGCTTAGATATCGCCTATTGTAAATTCGAGAGGCTTGGCACCAAGTGGGAGTATGAGATTCTTAATACAGAAGCGCTTGAATATGATGCAGAGCTTAGCTTAAGGCTGCAGGATGCAATTTTGCTTTCGGAGGATTCTTTGAAGACGTTGGATATAGAATACGGTCGATGGCTGGGCAGGGCGGTCCTCGATTTTATTTCTTCTAATAAATTAAATATTGATTTAATAGCCAGTCATGGTCATACTGTTTTTCATCAGCCCGATCAGGGAATCACGCTTCAAGTGGGTTCAGGTCAAGAAATCTCGAATATTACGCGGAAAACTATAATATCAGATTTCAGGTCGCAGGATGTTGCCTTAGGTGGGCAAGGCGCACCTCTCGTTCCTATAGGCGATGAGCTGCTATTTGGGTCATTCTCGGCTTGCTTGAATCTCGGCGGAATTGCCAATATATCGTTTAGCAAACAGGGTAAACGAATTGCCTACGATATTGGTATGGCAAATATGCCTTTGAACTATTTGGCTAAGCAACTCGACCTGGGCTATGATAAAGATGGAGATTTTGCCAGATCAGGGATAATAGACCAGCCATTATTGTCAGCCTTAAATAGTTTAGCTTATTTCAAAAAAAAACCGCCGAAATCATTAGGGGTAGAATGGTTTCTGGCCAAGATGAAACCGTTATTGGACCAATGGGCTATACCTATCAAGGATAAGCTTGCCACAGTGGTAGAACACGAAGCTCAACAAATTGTTTTTAGTTTAGCTCACCAGCCACCTAAACAAGCACCTGTTCTCGTAACAGGGGGAGGTGCTCTAAACAAGTTCTTAATAGAGCGTATTGAATCGAATCTTGGAAATAGGTCAACAATTCATATCCCAAAGAAAGAACTGGTCGATTTTAAGGAAGCTATTGTCTTTGCTTTCTTAGGAGTCCTACGGTTAAGGAATGAAATTAACTGCTTAAGTTCCGTAACAGGGGCAACACAAGATACCTCCTCGGGTAAAATTTGGCTGCCACAAACGGGTTAGTCGAACAATGATGCAGGATACATTTCTGCCTCGATTAATGCTTGTATTTTTTCGATAACGACAGGCTTATCCTCGCGGTAGGTGACACCCATCCACTTTGCACTATTTTCTAACACGCTTACTTTAACATTCTTCTCACGCATAAGGGTTTCAACTACAAGCGGTATGAAAAACTCAGCCTTGCTATTGTTCGAATTTTCGGCAACGAAGGTTTTAAAAAGCTGTTCCGCCTCGGCAAAGAAGGCAGGTGAAAATCCCCAAAAATTCATCGATACAAAGCTATTCTCATCGAGTTTCAATTGACCACCATTTTCATCTTCATAAACAACATCCCCGTTAATACGTTGAATTTTGGTACGCTCGGTGATGGTCTCAAGATTATTGTCGCTATCTGTTACGGTTATTCCACGCGATACATGGCCATGATCGGAAAGTGTATTCTTTAGAATATAGCCAGCCATTGCATAGGTGGTGTCAGATACATCTGAACTAAGAAATCGAGCTACAGTTTTAAAGGCATCTGCGCCATAAAAATCGTCGGCGTTAATAACAGCGAAGGGTTCATCAATATTGGCTTTGGCAACCATTACAGCATGCGCAGTACCCCAGGGTTTTTCTCGATGAGGCAGATTGTTGATACCTGCTATTGGAACATTAACTTCCTGAATCGCATATTCAAGTTTAATCTTATTACCCCAGCGTGGGTCGAAAATCGATTTCATTTCCTCTAAAATGCTTTCTCTTACGACGAGCACTATCTTGCCATAGCCAGCTCGTATAGCGTCATAAATAGAATAATCGATTATTGTTTCGCCATTAGGTCCTACCTGATCAATTTGTTTAAGGCCGCCGTAACGGCTACCCATACCTGCTGCGAGAATTAATAGTGTTGGCTTCATAGATTGAGGTTTAATAAAAAACCCCTATCAGTATTTACGCTAATAGGGGGTTCGTATTATATGCTGAGAAAAATCTCAACTTTAAATTTATTTAGTTTAATTGTGCGTCGAGCTTACCGGCTAAGACTGCTTTGGGTACTGCTCCAATTTGCTTATCAACAATTTCACCTCCTTTAAAAACAAGTAAGGTAGGGATGCTTCTAATACCAAATTGAGCAGCGGTACTTGGGTTTTCATCCACATTAACTTTACCAATTACTGCTTTACCATCGTATTCAGCCGCTAATTCTTTTACAACTGGGCCAATCATCTTACATGGTCCGCACCACTCTGCCCAGAAGTCAACAAGCACCGGCTTGTCTGTATTTAAAACTTCATTGAAGTTCGCATCTGTTATTTCTATCGTATCCATTCTAATATTTTTAGTGTGTGTTAAACAAGGCAACGCAAATATATTGCTTTTTGTTCCCAACTTTAAAATTATCTGGCTGGAACTATTCAGGCCTTTGCGTATTGTTTGTAGGCAGGTCTTCGCTCTGCTTTAATCTCTACCCCTGATGAGATAATTTTAGCCGTAATCCCCTCTATGCCAGTAATATCCTCAAATAATTGATTAGAGGGCTCAAGCAAGTATTTTTTTGCAATAAGGTCTACTTTAATCTGTTCCTCGTTATCATAAACATTAACTTTGAGCAGACATTTACCGGTGTAGGTCTGAGCCACCCGCTCAAGTTCGCTAACGATTACCGAATTGATTTTAGACGCATCGATGGTCAGCTCAATTTCTTTGCTTAGTTCTGCCCTTATCTCAGAAAGCAAATGGAAGGCTTTTGGCCTAAATTCCCATAATCCGGGTTGATTATAGCGTTCTTCAACTCTTCCTGTTAAATACAAGAAGTTTCCCATAACCAGAAAGTGTTTGTTCTTAAGGTAATCTTCGCCAAAAAGGGCCATGTCAATTGTTCCATTGAAGTCCTCTAGCGTAAACAGTCCAAAAGGTTGTCCTCTTTTTGTAAGACGCTCATTGGTTTTTACCACTATCCCGCCAATATGAATTACATTGTTTTTATAATTCTCAATATCGTCGAGCGCACAGGTGCAGAAATTATCAAACTCAACCCTGAACTGATCGAGCGGGTGTCCCGAAATATAGAATCCAACGACATCTTTTTCAATCTTCAATTTTTCAATTTCAGTAAATCGATCTACGTTGGGCAGCTTGGGTTTTGGAATCTCCATTCCTCCTTTACCACCAAAGAGCGACTGCTGCGAAGCATCTTTCTCTTGCTGATAGTTATTGCCGTATTTAATGGCCAGTTCAATTAGGTTCGATTCACCCTCATGTTGAAATAGAAATTGGTTTCGGTGAGTATCGTCAAAACCATCGAACGCACCAGCCATTGCCAAACTCTCGAAGGTCTTTTTATTAACAGTTCGCAGATTAACCCGTTCAGCAAAATTGAATATGTCTGTAAACGGGCCATTCTCCTCTCTTTCGCTAACGATTGATTCTACTGCTGCCTCACCGGTACCTTTTATTGCGCCCAGTCCAAAGCGTATTTTACCTTCCTTATTCACATCGAAGTACATCGAACTTTCGTTAATATCCGGTCCAAGCACCTCAATGTTTTGCTTTTTACACTCTTCAATGAAGAAGGTGATCTTATCAATATTGCTTTGGTTGTTGGTGAGCACCGAAGACATGTACTCTTCCGGGTAATTGGCCTTTAAGAAAGCAGTTTGGTAAGCCACAACAGAGTAGGCTGCAGAGTGTGATCGGTTAAAACCGTAGGCAGCGAATTTCTCCATAACCGTAAAAACCTCTTCGGCTTTTTTGCGGTCAATGTCGTGTTTATCCTTGGCTCCTTTAACAAAAATTTCTTTTTGTTTAGCCATCTCTTCGGCTTTCTTCTTACCCATTGCTCGGCGCAGCAAATCGGCTTGTCCAAGGCTATAGCCAGCAAGAATTTGAGCAGTTTGCATGATTTGCTCCTGATACACCATGATACCGTAAGTGTTTTTAAGTATACCCTCAATAAGCGGGTGGGGGTATTCTACAGTTTCTTTACCATGTTTACGATCGATGAAGTTCGGAATAAACTCCATAGGTCCTGGGCGGTAGAGGGCATTCATGGCAATCAAATCCTCAATATTATTGGGTTTCAAGACCTGAAGGTACTTCCGCATTCCAGGAGACTCAAACTGGAAAGTACCAATGGTCTCGGCTTTTTGATAGAGCTCGTAAGTCTTGGCATCTTCCATATCAATTAGGTCGATGTCGATATCAATACCTCGATTTTTTTTAATTAGGGAGATGGCATTTTTAATAATAGTCAAGGTTTTTAAACCTAGAAAATCCATCTTGAGCATACCTGCATCTTCGATCACCTTACCATCGAATTGGGTAACTAATAAATTCGAGTCTTTTGAAGTTGAAACCGGAATGTATTCCGTTAAATCATCGGGTGCAATTATTACGCCTGCTGCATGAATTCCTGTATTTCGGATCGATCCTTCCAGTTTTTTAGCAAGTTTCAGCACCTGCCCTTTCTCATCATTACCTTTATAGAGATCGTTCAGTTCATCTACTTCATTAAAAGCCTTCTCGAGGGTTGTTCCTGGCTGGTCGGGAACCAATTTGGCCAGCGCATTCGATTCCGACAAGGGTAAATCCTTGACACGCGCAACATCCTTGATCGAACTTTTTGCCGCCATTGTACCATATGTAATAATCTGGGCAACCTGATTATAACCATATTTGTCAACTACATAATCAATTACTTTCTGCCTTCCTTCGTCATCAAAATCAGTATCGATGTCGGGCATAGATATTCGCTCCGGATTAAGAAATCGCTCAAATAGCAAACCGTACTTAATAGGGTCGATATTGGTAATACCAATTGCATAGGCCACTACAGAACCTGCAGCAGACCCTCTACCAGGACCAATCATAACACCAAGATCGCGGCCTGCGTTAATCATATCTGCAGTTATTAAAAAGTAGCCGGCAAATCCCATCGTTTTAATGATGTGGAGTTCATGGTTCAGACGTTCTTCTATCTCGCTGGTAAGTTCACCATAGCGCTTACTTGATTTCGCACCTTCGAAAGTAATATGACGCAAGTACTCATCGGAATCAGTAAAATTATCGGGAAGAGGGAAATTAGGTAGGAGGATATCTCGGTTTAGATCGAGTGTTTCAACCTTGTCTGCTATCTCATTCGTGAAATCAACGGCTTCTGGAACATCCTTAAAAAGGCTGTTCATTTCGGCCTGTGTTTTGAAGTAGAACTCCTGATTAGGGAATCCGAATCGATAGTCTTTGCCGCCAAAACCTTCCCCTTTCCAAACGGGCTTGCTTTGGATTTCTCCAGTATTAACACAAAGAAGGATATCATGGGCAACGGCATCCTCCTGGTCTACATAATGAGAATCATTGGTAGCAATCACCTTAATGTTATACTTTTTAGCAAACTTTAGTAGTACGGCATTTACCTTTTCCTGTTCGGGCAAACTATGGCGTTGTAGTTCGATATAATAGTCTTCGCCAAAAAGGTTTAGCCACCATTTTAATAACTCCTCGGCCTCTTCTTCTCCTTTGTTTAAAATAGCTTGGGGTACTTCACCAGCTAAACAACATGAGGTAACAATTAAGCCTTCGTGATATTTCTCAATGAGTTCCTTATCTATTCTTGGCCATTTGCTATACAGTCCTTCTATGTAACCTAAGGAAGTTAGTTTCATTAGGTTTTTATAACCAACAGCATTTTTCGCTAGCATCAACTGATGAAAACGATTGTCCTTATCTTCTTTACTAAACTGCTTCTTATGTCTGTCAGCTACGAGATAAAACTCACAACCCACAATTGGTTTTAAGTTAAACTTGCTGGCTTCTGCTACAAACTTAAAAGCGCCAAACATATTGCCATGGTCACTCAATGCTACCGCTGTCATCCCATCATCCTTCGCTTTTTGCATCATGCCAGTTATACTGGATGCTCCGTCGAGCAGCGAATATTGAGTATGACAATGAAGGTGAGTAAAGTTGGGCATATGGGCTAGATTAATCTTTGTAAAAGTAAGATTTACCAAACGATTTTTTGGATTGAAACTAAGGAAGATGTAAAAATATTTCAATCAGATAGCCATGAATTTATCATGGTTCCCCTTAATTATTTACTTATAAAACAAGAATTATAGTATGAATACATTAATAAATTGAACTTTACGAAGTCTTGGATTGATAAATTTGAAGATATACGCTAATATTGATTCGCTTAATAGTATTTTAAGAAGAAGGAGAACTCAGACCACCTATAATTGGTAAGAGCTGCGCATGGGAACCCTAACCAAAAACCGAGATCATGGTAGGCTTGGCTTACAGACTATTGCTAGAATAGTAATCATTAGTATTACTATTTTATCAACCTCGGTCTATGCTCAAAAAGTTGCACCAGAAGTAAGTTTTGCGAGCGGTTATAGTTTTGCTGAAGGCGATGTTTACATCGATATGTCGTTTGGCGAATTCGCGATTACTACAATTAGTAGTTCCGATCAAATTATTACCCAAGGGTTTCTCCAGCCATTTAAAATAGAGTTACCCTGTGCTACACCTGATCTTGTCTATTACCCAAACCCTGTAGTTAAATCTTTAACCATAGAAGCATTGGATTGCGAGGTAGATCTTGCATATGTGGAGGTTTTTGATTTGCTAGGAACTACAGTCTTAACAGCAGCACCAACTAATAACTTAGTTGATTTATCTTCAATCGGTGTAGGAGTATATATAATTCGCACTTTCAATAGTTCAATGCAGTTTCTCGGAAGTATTAAAATTGTTAAAGTTTCAGCGTGATGAGCAGGGTTAAGATCATATTCCTTAGTATGCTCATGCTTCTGCCAGCGATGATGGTCGCACAGACCCCTCTTGGCATTAATTATCAAGGAATTGCACGAGCAGGCGATGGTAGTCCGCTTATTAATCAGAATATTGGGCTTAGAGTGAGTATAACGGCTGGACCTGATGGATCTACTGATTATATGGAAGAACATCATGTTATCACCAACGACTTTGGTCTCTTTACCGTTATTGTTGGCGATGGACAATCTGGAGGAAGTTTAAATGATGTAGACTGGGCAGCGGGTAACAAATGGCTTCAGGTTGAAGTAGATGCACAAGATCAGGGAAATTATACATTAGTAGGCACTCAGCAGTTAGTAAGTGTTCCTTACGCACTTTTTGCGGCACAATCAGGCGATGATTTATCACCTGGCGTGGGTATTGATATTTCGAATGGCAGAGTAAATAATGTACTTCCCGATCAAGTAATTAACCTCGAAGGAGAAGGTGCAACTACAGTTTCTGGTACTTATCCTAACTTCAGAATTAATACTACCGATAATGTTGAGGATGATGATGCTAGCCCTACGAATGAAATCCAATCGCTCACGCTAAATGGCAACAATTTGGAGCTATCTAATGGTGGAATAGTTGACCTCTCAAGCTTTGTAAACACCGATGGGCAGAATCTCGCCGATGTTCTTGCCCAAGGTGCAGATGCAAATGGCGCTATTATCACGGGGTTGTCAGATCCTTTAGCTGCTCAGGATGCGGCTACTAAAAACTATGTTGATAATCAAAATGATCTTGATCTTGACAAGGACAATAGCAATGAAATACAAGACTTAGCATTGGTATCGAACACACTTACCATAACCAATAATACTGCGGCTACGCCTATCGATTTATCAGGATATGTAAACACCGATGCGCAGAATTTAAATGATGTGCTTGGGCAAAGTAACGATGCAGGAAATATTAAAATTGTAAACCTTGCAACTCCAACCGCAGGACAAGACGCCGCCACAAAAGGGTATGTTGATACCCAAATCGCTTTAGATGGAGATACCGATGCAAGTAATGAAATCCAGACTTTAAGTCAAGTACTTGGGCAAGACAATAATGCAGGGAATGTTAAGATTGCTAATCTGGCAACACCAACTGCGGCTCAAGATGCGGCTACCAAGGGTTATGTAGATGGACAG
>CBDUMS010000040.1:0-29432 GCA_965368405.1 uncultured Cyclobacteriaceae bacterium | reverse complement strand
ACCCATAGGTGTTGCCAATTAAGTTATAAGTACTGGCAATTTCCGGATGCTTGGTACCGTAGTTTTTTTTATATATACCCAGAGCAATATCAAACTCCTGAAGTGCTTCTTGAAGATCGTTTTCTCTTGAGTATACGACTCCAATACTCGAATGGATAAAAGCCTCTTGTACAGTACTTCTCTCTATCAACTGCCTAATCTCCAAGGCCATCTCTAAATTTTCATGCGCCTTTTCATAGTTGCCCAAATTACTATAGGCAATCCCAATATTGGTATAAGCCGTAACAATCCTCGAATCTTCTCTCCCAAAGAGTTGCTTATATTCTTCCAGTGCTTGCTGATAATACTCAATGGCTTTTTCCGGATTACTTCGACTATAAACGAGCCCAATGTCGTTGGTCGAGGCAGCGATTGCAACTCTATCATTGGCCACTTTTCGTAAGTCGAGCGCCTTGAAATGATATTGCAGAGCAAGTTGATTATTTCCGGTGGTGTAATGCACCACGGCTATATAGCTATAGGTTTCCGCTAAAGTCAGCTTATTATGATCTGGGTTGGTTTCTTGTAAGAATTCTGCTTTTTCGAATGCCTCTAGCGCCTTATCGTATAACCCCTTACGCATATTGGCTTCTCCAAGTAGATTTAAATACGATATGTCATTTTTATCTTCTACTTCCGCCAAGAGCACCAAAGCCTGATTTTCTTGCCCCGAACTCACCAAAGCTTCAATTGCGTTATAATCCTGACTGTAGCCCAGGTTTACAGCAACACCAACGATTAGAAATACAGAAAGGGCTCTTAGTAATTGCATTGGCTAGAATCGGAATAAATAGGCTACGATTAGTACATCGTGACGTGTTAGGCCATCGGGGTTTACATCGCGCTGCGTGAGTTTTCGACCATAGGTTAACTTAATGGTATTGTTAATATTAAAATTATATCCTGCCCCTACCAATAAAGATGATGCCAGTCCCGTCGTTCCTTCTAGTTTTTCGTATTCGCCCGTTGTGCTACTAATTATCTGGTCTTTGGTGATTCGATAGATAGGAAGGAGTCCCACATTGATATTATAGCGGGCAAATCTAAAATTCCGCTCAATCCGCAGCATAATGTCAGAGCCTCGCTTCAACTTTGTCGCAATATCGTAGGCCTCAACATATTCATCCGAGGGGTAAAAGGGTGTCCATTCCGACCATTTAAAGGTATTATTATTAGCCGTAAGCGCATCCTGATACCCTATAGCCAAGAGCCAATTCTCGTTTATTAACGAGGCCCCAATAATAAAATCATAACTTCCCAAGCTCACCTGCTGATACATCGGCATAACCAGACCTTGGGACTCAGGGAATTTGTCTCCCTTAGAAGTTAAATCAGACTTATTCGATGGTATTTTCATCCCTACTGTGGCATTCAAATCAAACCCGCCTACTTTTCTGAAATTATGCGTTACACTTAAAGATATATCGCCAAGGCCGCTTGAGTTACCAAAATTGCCTGTTGTCCATTGGTATGGCAGCTTGATCTGGAAACCGGTTCTTTCTGATATACCTAACGATACGTCCAGGTTTGCAACATATATAATAGGACTCAAGGTAGTGGTTCCACGATATTGGCTAAACTCTATCGACCTCAATTTAAAATTGATCTTTTTGCTATAGGCTTGATCGGGTTTCATAGCACCCATTGTACAAAAGCCGGCATCGCTACACCCTTGTGCAACTAGCGCAGCATTAGCTGTAACGGTAAAGATGATTGCCAGAAGTAATCTATTCAGCATTGTAGGAACTTATGATATGATCAACCAATAAATTTACAATAAATATGTTAGTTGTCAAGCGTTAATCGACTTGCCTGAAATCTAAGAATATAAGGTAAGCATCAATTTTCGCGGTCCTCCAATGATACGGTGCTCACCCAGGTAGATTCCTTGCCATGTACCTAACGCTAGTCTTCCGTCAGTTACCGGGATTGTAATTGAAGAGCCAAGGGTTGATGCCTTAATATGTGCCGGCATATCATCCGGACCTTCCGAGATATGATTATAATAGCTCGCATATTCGGGCACAGTTTTCTCGAAATGCTGCTCGAAGTCATGCCGAACATCCGGATCAGAATTTTCATTAATTGTTAAACTCGCAGAACTATGCCTGATAAATACGTTTAACATGCCCGCCTTTACATACGATATCTCAGGTATGGCATCCAATACTGCTGAGGTAATAATATGAAATCCTTTAGGGAATGGTTCCAGGGTAATTTGCTTTTGGACTACGCTCATGGGCAGTTAGGGTTACTTGGTTGTAGAAAAAAAGAGTCTGAATAACCTCTTGTTTATCTTCTATTAAAAATACTAAATAACGGCTGGTTCAACAAGGAATAACTCTTGGTAGTTTACTGTCTTTCGTACGCTCCGATATCTGGCGGCTCATTTCTCGGTGCACCAAGAAGATCAATAGTAAAACCCAAAGGAAAAGCAGCATTTATTGCCGGAGATCCTTCGTCTAATTGATAATTAAAAGCCTCCGAATCGATAAATAATGGGTCATTATTAATGACATTATCAAACCCAATAAACAAGTCATTAGTCGTTCTAAGAAGATTATGAGACATCGTTAGCATAAAGGGTTCATCGGCATTATCTCCAAGGATAATCTCATCGTTAGAGATCCCCCAAATGATATTATTGTTTAAAATAAGATTAACAGGATCTTGGATAAAGCTTCCATCTGCCAGCTCAAGTTCGTTTGACACATAAAAGGTAGGTTGCGATTTAAACAACCCATAGCCGTAATTAGCAAAGCTGTTGTGGGTAAGGGTATAGTTACCACCTGCTAGACCTGCAAAAAGAATTTGCCCCGAGTTGTTGAGCAAACAGTTATTCATTTCCAGATCTGAAGTAAAAGCCGCAATCGCCGATTGCGACATGTTTTCAATAACGGTGTTTTCAATCAGCAAGTCGGCATTATCATTATCATCTGGAGTGCCCAGGTAGATGCCGATAGCAGCGTTACGGATATTGGCATATTGAATTGTATTATTATCACTTCCCGGTAGAAAAGTAATCCCTTGCCACTGACCGGGAAAGTTGCGATACGCGCCATCGAAACGATCGTTGGTAATAAGTACGCGCTCCTCTTTAGTGCCTAATACGTTAAGTGTGCCTTGCACGAAGAGCTGTGAGTCTTTATGTGAAAATACCTGTGCTCCAGCTTCAATGGTAAGCGTGCATAAACTATCCACAAGAACATTATCATAAATCACATAGGGTTTGCCTTTAGTCCAAACTGCATTGCATGATAATATTGAATCTCTTAAAAAATTAGCATCCTGACCCCAGGATATTACTGGTATTTCCTGAATATTTCCATTGGTATTAAAAATCATCTGATCTTCAATAATATAGGGAAGGTCATTGTCCCTGTCATCTAAGAGCGCGTCTACTAATATCAGCAGGCTGTCATTCGCCAATAGCTTGGTAGCCTGAAAGGATGTTCCTTTAATCCCATTTACAGTTAGTTGGTAGGGGGTATTCATATCAGCAAGAGAAATTGAGCCAATACTCACTGCAGACCCATTATTATTATAAACCCTTAATCTCTTTGTTATTGTTGGAATCTGAGAAAAGACTGTATCAAAGAAAACGGTATCCGCTGAAAACTGTAGTTGTAAGTTAGGGTCTGTTGAGATTTCTTCTGCTGTAAGGCTGCATCCAATATTAGCCGCTAAAAAAACGCCCGTTGACCATAGAAGAGTATAATGAAGGATTCGATTCACAACAGAGCATTAGTTTTTGATAGTTAAACGACTCTAATTCGGCAATTATTGAGCCTCGTCTTTCATTTTTTGGGCGTTCTCGGCAATCTGAAGCTCTTCGATAAAATCATTAATATCACCATCCATTACTTGTGGCAGGTTATGTACCGATTTCCCAATCCGATGGTCGGTAACTCGACCTTGAGGGTAATTATAGGTCCTTATTTTATCAGATCGATCCCCTTTGCCAATCATCGATTTTCGTTCTGCACCTACTTCATCCTGATGCTTCTGGAGCTCAATAGCATATAACCTGGATTTTAATTCCTTTAGTGCTTTATCGTAATTCTTTAGCTTCGACTTTTGATCCTGGCATTGGACTACAATTCCAGATGGCATATGGGTAAGCCTAATCGCAGAGTAGGTTGTATTAACCGACTGCCCGCCAGGCCCTGAAGAGCAAAACTCATCTCTTCTTACATCATTCAAATCCAGATCTACTTCAACATCGTCCATTTCCGGAAGAACAACTACAGATGCTGCTGATGTATGAACCCTACCCTGGGTTTCGGTGGCCGGTACACGTTGTACGCGGTGGACACCACTTTCATACTTCAGCCTACCGTAAACATCGCTACCGGTTACATTCGCCACTACTTTATTAAATCCACCTGCAGTGCCATCAACAAAATCGGTTATCGACAATTTCCAACCTTGTTGTTCACTAAATTTCTGATACATTCTCATTAAATCGCCGGCAAAAATCGAGGCTTCATCGCCCCCTGCTCCCGAGCGAATTTCGAGGATTGCATTTTTGCTATCTGTTGGGTCCTTAGGAATAAGCAGTTTCTTTACTTCTTCCTCTATAGCATCTTTGGCTGGCTCCAGCTCCTCAATCTCCATTTTGGCCATATCACGAAACTCAGGATCCTTTTCCGTTTTTAAGACCTCTTTTGCAGAATCCAGATTCGAAATAATATTCTTATAGCGCTCGTATACTTCAACAATCTTTTCAAGGTCTTTATACTCTTTACTAAGCTTGGTAAAGTTCGCCATATCAGACATAATATCCGGCTGAACCATAAGCTGGCCTACCTCTTCAAACCTAAGTGCAATTTCTTCTAGCTTCTCAATCATTGCTAATTATCTATCAAAAACAAAGGTACAATAGTTAGTTATTATTAACGAAGAATACATCTTCAGGGGCTCGAACACAAGCTCTCCTTTCAGAATAAATTACTCACATTCCCCATCGCTCCAGCGAAGCACACCGGCATTGGTTGCCATGCATTCGTTCCCATAAGAAACACCATCGCAGCCACAAACCGGGCGATAATCCATAGTACATGGCGCTGTTGGGTTTATTTTGCTCTCGTCAATACAGGGCTCTTCTTCTTTGCATGATACAGCAATGAAAAGGAAAGAAATGACCACCAGGCTTAGGACTTTACGAATCATTATTTTACTTCTTTATATCTAAAACAATCTGTTGTATGATCATTCACTAGACCACATGCTTGCATATGGGCATACATGATCGTACTCCCTACAAATTTAAACCCCCTTTTCTTTAAATCTTTACTTAATGCGTCAGACTCTTTTGAGGTTGCCGGTACTTCGCTCATCTTTTTCCATGAATTGACTATGGGCTTGTTGCCGACAAAGCTCCATATGTACTTATCGAATGAACCAAATTCATCCTGTATTTCTAAAAAATGTTGGGCGTTGGTAACCGCACCATTCACCTTGAGCTTATTCCGAATAATTCCTGGATCCTGAAGAAGTTCATTGATTGTATTAGAATCAAATCGAGCCACATTCTTTGGATCGAAATTAGCGAAGGCCTTACGATAGCCCGCACGTCTCTTGAGGATAGTGGCCCAGCTTAATCCGGCTTGAGCACCTTCCAGAATTAAAAATTCGAAATGCTTTCGATCGTCATGGACAGGAACACCCCACTCCTCATCATGGTACTTAACGTAGTCGTCGAAGGTGCCAACACACCAGCTGCATCGATGCTTTTCCATAATTATAAGGTTAGTTAATGGACATAACTCCCTGCATTAACGTCAAAGGTTCCTCCCGTGGCATGATTGGCCAGCCCCGAAGCCAGCAAGGTAATGAGTGGTGCTAAATCCTGAGGTGTGGTAAGGTCATTGAGAGCGATATCGTTTTTCACGATGCCCTCGCCATATTCTTTAATAAAATCGTCGGCCATGTCTGTTTTTACAAATCCTGGGGCCACATTAAAAGCTGCAATTCCCTGTTTACCATAAGCGCGCGCAATCGATCGGGTTAAAGCGACCACACCACCCTTTGAGGCAGCATAGGCCATATATTCGGCTGTGTCTCCCCGAAAGGCGGCACGCGAAGAAATATTAATGATTATGCCGTTTTTATGTGCAACAAAATGGCTTATCGCCGTTTTACATAGTACACCAACCGCTTTTAAGTTCACCGCCATCGTGAGCTCCCAATCCTCTACGAAATCAGCAGTGCTCTTTGTTATTTCAGAGTTGATAGCAATACCTGCATTATTTATCATCACATCAACTTTTCCCGCCTCCTGCACGGCCCACTCGAATAACGCAACAGCCTCTTCGTATTGCGATAGATCTGATTGCTGCGTAAAAAGCCGTGCTCTTTGTTCACTGGATAAAGTGCTAAAATTCGGTGCGGTATTATTATATTGAGCATAAACCGTAGCGCCTGATCTAAGTAATTGCTCAGTAATGGCTTTACCAATTCCGCGCGAAGCACCCGTAACAATTATGTTTTTCCCGGTTAAATCTAGCTGCATTAAATTAATCTTTAGGAAATAATGATTTGTCGATGTTGGGTATTATTCGAAGAGCGTTTTTATAATAAAGCTTTCTTAAGACCTCATCATCCAAATCGAGGCCATACATACTCCAAAAGGCATGATACTTTTTATAATAGGGAAAGTACTCATCGGCAGTTTCTAAGACGCGGAAATAAGTATAATACTCCTCGGGATGCCAGGAGTCCTTACCAAACATCACGCGGTCCTGATATTTTGTTAAGAAGGCCTTGGCCATTCGGGGCTGCCGACCTAGCTCGGCAATAACCGCCCCAATTTCGGCATTCATATTAGGATACTTATCCATTAATTTCCCAAGCGTGGCAAGATCGTTCCCATACCACCCCAGGTGAGCATTAATAAATGTTGTATTCGGGTGTTTTGCAAAAATGTTATGTTGCTCATCTATAATGGTCTGCCAGGGAGCGGGGTTGTTATCATCTCTTTTTCTTCGGGGATGCGTTTTCAGCTCAAGCCAACGTTCATTATTGGCATCCATTGGTTGCCAAAACTGCTTGGGGTCGGCGGCATGAATCAAGATAGGAATTCCTAATTCACCGCACACAGCCCAAACAGGATCTATCCTGGGATCATTAATTTTAATCCTGTTTCCCTTACTGTCCGTATTATTCATCCCTTGGCTTTTATATATCTTTAAGCCATTGGCACCTAGTTTTACATCATTCCGAATTTGCTGAACTGTATTTTTAGTCCAGTTTGGGTCATCAATGCCACTTAAGTCGATATTGGTAAAAATAATTAGGCGGTTAGGATAATTATCTTTCACATTTTTTAACCCGTTAGCCAAATGTTCATCGCTGCCACGACCACGGCCACTGAGGTTTACCATAACCGCCATATTGAGTTTATCCATCTCCGCTACCAGCTCACTAAGATCTTGTGTTGGCATTCCAAATTGATGATTATGCACGTCGATAAAGGGATATTTTGCACTGGTAATCGGGTGCTCGGGCACTACCAATGTCGATGGTGGATTGTATTCTTCAAATCCCATTTCCTGGGCAATTCCTTGGTTAGCGATAAAGATCGCCAAGAATAACAGGCCTAAATTTCTCATAGTAAATAATATTGGTTATAATTAATATTAAAATTCAAATAAATTATATTAGTTTTCTTGCTTAATCCTGGTTACTACCTTGTAATTATAAGCATTAATAAGTCTAAGATCAATTATTATGAAGCGCGTAAATTTTTTGCTTGTGATCGCTTTCCTGCTTTCTTCCTGTGTTTCGGAGTTTCTGGATGAGTTCGATAAGATAGCAGAACCCGAATGGAATCCTGTACTAGGTATACCTGCCGTCTACGGCGATTTTACCCTGGAAGACTACCTCGAAATCGGAGCAGATGAAGTAATAATAACACAGGACCAAGAGGGTGTAGTAGTTATTGAATATGCCGGAGAGCAGATTAAAGCAGACAGGGCAGAAGATTTAATTGAGGTTCCTGCACAATCTTTTAATAAAGCACTCAATTTCGATCTTGGTGAAACAAACGGATTGCCTATATCGGGTACTATTTCTAAATCTTATGATTTCGAAGAAAATATTGAAACAGAGGAAGGGGAAAATGATGAGCTGGACTCGATGTTTTTAAAGGCGGGTGCTTTGGCGATTGAAATAACAGGAGACTTACCCGTGAGCGGTGAGCTCGATCTCGTAATAAATTCAGTTATTATTGGTGGCCAACCGGTTACTCGAACTTACTCCTGGACTCATAACCCCTCTAATCCCGGTCAATCCTACATCGAGAATATCGATCTAACCAACGCCTTTGTTGATTTTACTAAGAATAACACCACAACTAATAATTTCAATTTCACCGTTGACTTAACAATACAATATGAAGGTCAACCCATTTCACCTGTCGATGAGATTGATATAAATATTGAAATAATCGACCCAAAATTTCGCTTGGTATATGGAAAATTCTCTGAGAGAGAATTTGAAACAGAGCGTGAATCTGTTGAGCTTGGCATTTTAGATAAAGTAGAAGCAGAAGGCTTTTACCTAGCAGATCCTGAAATAGAATTCAATTTTTCAAGTAGCTACGGCATTCCGGTAGAAGCCGATATTATGACCTTAGAAGCTACCAATAAAGATGGTGAGACTTTGGCCTTTTCAGGATCAATAATAGATAATCCAATCCCAATCACTGCTCCCGCACTCGACGAAGTGGGAGAATATGCAGAAACATATGTAAGTATTAATAATACCAATTCTAATATAACCGATATTATTGCCTTTTTGCCCACATCGCTCGATTATCAATTCACGGGTCGGGTAGTACCTAACGGTTCTCCCAATCAGCAATTCGTAATGGATACCAGTGAGGTTTTAGGCGAGTATACCGTTCGCTTACCATTGAGTGGGAGGGTTGCAAATTTCACTAGCACACAAGAGTTTGACTTTGAAGGAGATGATCTCGATTTTCTTAAAGATGCTAAGGTCATTATCAGCAGCGAAAACGGTCTTCCGTTAACCGTAGCGATAGAGGTTGTTTTTCTAGATGCCAACGATAATGAGGTTATTTCCTTGTTTAAGGATACTAACCTTCTTAATGCTGGTGCGATCGATCAGTCGGGTGTAGTTGTCAGTGCTACAAAAAACAGGGTTGAGCAGGAGCTTACCCAGAGCCAGTTGAGTGACCTTGGAAGTGTTACCAGGGTGCAGCTCATTTCAACCCTATTTACTGGAACAAATGGCACCGAAAATGTTAAAATCAGGATGCAAGACCAGGTGAAAGTTGCCCTATACCTTCAAACTACTATCGATATCTAAATGAGAAAGGCTATACTATTATTGAGCGCAAGCCTCATCTTCACAACGGTTGCAGTAGCACAAAGTCAACTAACGCTGTATCAATTAAACTCGCGGTTGCCCCAGTCGAATCAGATTAACCCTGGATTATTCCCTGACTATAAAATTACAGTTGGCTTGCCCGTACTATCTTCAACATATGTAATTGCAAATGGCGGAAACCTTAGTTTCAATAATGCTTTCACAAGAACGGCAAACGACTCACTTCGCTTCGACCCACAAAAGCTATCATCGAGTTTAGACGAAAACAACCGCCTGGAGTTAAACGCCAATACGCAGCTCTTCTATTTAGGAATTAGAGCGAAGAAAAACTATTTCTCTCTGGCGTTAAATGAGCGCGTAGATGCAGGACTGAGCTATCCTCGCACATTTGTACAGCTTTTGGCATCTGGTAATGGTGAAAATACAGGACAAGTTTACGCTTTCGATAATTTGGGTTTTCGAGCCCAAGCTTACCACGAATTAGCCCTGGGCTATGGGCGGGATATAACCGATAAGCTAAGTATTGGCATCAGAGGCAAATTACTATCCGGGATTGCTGGGGTAGATATGGCGCAAATAAGTGCCGGAATAGCTACTTCCGTTGATTCATTACATTTATATTCATCCCCAATAAGTATCAATACAGCTGGACTCGACTATTTAGATGGTGGCGACATCTTTCAAGCAGCTACAGCTTTTAACAACCTAGGTTTTGCGATGGATATTGGAGGTCACTACTGGGTTACTGATCGGCTAAGAGCTTCTTTATCGGTAACCGATATCGGTTCGATTAATTGGAGTGATAATACCCAACAATTCAATATTAACGAAGTGAATTATACTTTTCGAGGATTTGATTTATTAACGATCCTTGATGATGATGACGCAACAGACCCGGTACAAGACGTTATTGATTCGCTGGGTAATTTATACGAAATTGATACGGTAGAAGGCCTATCGTATAGAACGAAATTATCACCAAAATTATATGCAGGGGCCTCCTATCATCTAGGAAAACACCATACGTTTGGAGCCTTGTTCTATGGTGATTTCTTTAAAGGGACTTTTAAACCTGCTTTTGGTCTTTCTTATAATTTAGAACTAGGGCATATCTGGACAATCGGTATAAATGCCTCATATCGGAATAATTCTTTTAACAATATTGGTGTAGGAACAACCTTATCCTTAGGGCCGGTACAGATTTACGCGCTTACTGAGAACATAATGAGTTTTAACAAGCTTGCCGATGCCAGCCTGGTAGATGCCCGGGTGGGGGTTAACCTTGTTTTCGGAAAGATTAGAGATGAACCAAAAATTAAAAAACGTAGATCGAAGAAAAATGATGCGACCTTAGTTGAAGAATCCGCTGCGGTAATTCCATTAGTGCTTACCGAAGATGTTACAACAGCCGTCATAGGAACAGCAACAGACGAGCTCAGTACCGGGTTTTATGTAGTAATTGCATCTTTTGATACGGAAGATGAGGCAAATGATTATAATCAAGAGCTAATCGATGAAGGCTACGCCGTCCTGAGTGGATATCAATCAGAACGAAATCAATACTATACCTACCTTATGTATTATCCTGAGGATGGAAACAAAGCGATCGAAAAGAAGAATGAACTAAGTGGATCCTTTGCTCCTGGGCTAGAGAATCCCTGGGTTCTGTGGGTAAAGGAACAAGAATAAAATAGGTTTAATTAAGCATTTAGCTCTTCGTAGCTATTGGCTCCCTTTTAACATTCTGAAACATCTGCACCTTTAATATTTGTTTACAATTATTGCATTTTTGATATTGTAGGAGGAAGTTTGTATGGCTTCCATTATAGTATCGCCTTATCTCCCTTTCTATACTGATTTAGAAATAATTACGTTAGAACTAAAAACATAAAATGAAAAAATTTGCCGTTTTACTTCTCTTAGTATTGTCAATGGATTTTGCTACCGCACAGGATGAAGAAATCAACGTTGCAGGGCTTATCTTTTTAAAATATCAAAATGTACTACCCGATGGCGTACTTGCTACCAAATCTGTAGTTCTGGTTTCGTCCCCTAATCGTGCGGGCGAATCTATTCCGGAAGATTGGCATCCACTTGCAGAAGAAGCCCACGAGATATTTGCAAAAGCTGGTTTGGACCCCGTTGCCTATTATTTCTATGATGATGTCTATTCAGGAAAGGAGTCGCGAGCAGCCTTTGCAGCCAGCTGGGCTAAGCGTGGTATTTCTAATATCGTGCTACTCCTCAAATCAGAAGTAAATAACAATTCAGGAAATGTGCGCTACTTACTATTGGTAACGCCCTTTAACGGCGAATCTACCTTAATGGATGAAGGACAGCCTGCATGGAAATCCAATGGTAAAAATCTGAAATCAGTGATGTCAAAATTCACGCGTACAGCCAATAGAATTGAAAGCACCAACCTGTTAATTTCTGATGCTCCGGAATATTTCAATGATGTGAGTATGATTAAAGGAAATCGAATAGAGTCCTATTTTACCGATCTAAGAATTGGCAAACTGGCTATTCCAAAGTTTGCGACATCAGATCTTCCGGGCAAAAGACCCGGCGGGCTCGTAAATAACCTTGTTAAAAATCGTCTTCAGCAGGCGGAAGAACAGGCAAACAGCTTTAATACCGAGTTGGCCTCAATTATGGATTCGTATCGGTTCGATTATGGCCTGGTAGAGCATAATGCCAGCGATGAAGAACTCATGAAACAAGGATTTACCTACGTCCTTAATCATTTGCACACCTCAGGAATTGGAGTCCGTAGACTTCTGAACTATGAGGTGGACGAGGAGGAAGAATATTATGTTACTGTGAAGTATAATAAGGGAAAGCCTACGCAGCGGTATATCCCTATTAAAGCTCCAATTTATAAGTACTACATAAAAAACCTTAAAACCGGTTTCATCTATATTGGCAAGTACTGGGACGCTGACGAAACATGGCAAGAATCATTGCAAAATGTAATTAAAAATATTGATCTGGAAATTAAGTAAGCTAATCAGAGCTTTCTGTGCGAGAGTTTGGAAAAGTTCTTATTTATATAACCGATAAATGCCTGTACAGGAAAGGTAACGCCAAGGATTGCTACCGGAACTACCAGTGACACCACCATTAATATTTGTTGAATCAGGCTAATAGGATGATTAATTACTGCAGTTCCAATAATTTTATCGCACCAAGGCAAAGCTAATTCGGCGACTACCATCCCCGATACTACCAGAAAAGAAGTCAGCACCATAGATTCTAGTATAAGCTGGTAGTGAACCTGTATATTTTTAGCCCCTAATAATTTTCGTATGTAAAATTCTTTGGTTCTGGTTCTAAGTTGTAACGAAATATAGTTGGCATAGGCTATTGTGGCTACAAATAGTATCAGGAGTATGATTAGAAAAGAAATAATGGTTGGGTGTTGAACAAATCCTCTGATTAATACAACTTCGAGCCCATAGATAGCAATTAAAGCAAGCATATTAACCAAGGATAAACCCGACCAGCTTTTAAATTTTCTAACAATCAGTATGATATAGTTATTCCACATTCAACTTAATGGTTCAAATAACATACCAATATCGAAATAACTGAATTAGAGCGCTTTCGGTCCGAACAATTACCTGAAAACGAACAAATTAGGTTTAATTAATGTACAGTTTCGTACATTAAGTTTGGTCGGAATGAAGCCATTTTGGCGTAAAAATAGGCTCATAGTCGAAGAGTTTATCGACCAGCCTGTCAGGGTCCGTATCATCGACCAGCATATTCCGATTCTCCTTTTTTAGGAAGCCCTCCTTCACCATTACATCAAACTGCCCCAAGAGTAAGTCATAATATCCAGCAACGTTTAAAATGCCAATAGGCTTTTTAGATAGCCCCAGTTGGGTCCAGGTAAGCATTTCTGCCACCTCTTCTAAGGTACCGAAGCCACCTGGCATTGCAATAAAAGCGTCGGATAGCTCACTGATCTTTTGCTTACGTTCGTGCATCGAGTCTACTAAAATAAATTCATCAACATCGAGGTTGCCTACTTCTTTCTTATTAAGAAAATGGGGCAATACCCCGGTTACCTTGCCACCAAACTGTAACACAGTGTTTGCAATGGCGCCCATTAATCCAATATTCCCGCCGCCATAAACCAGGTTCATATCTCTTTTACAAAGCACCTCCCCTAATGCAATTGCGGCATCGAGGTACGCCTTTTCCTTACCAAGGCTAGAGCCACAGTAAACGGAAACTGTTTTAATCTTAGTCATAGAAATAGCTTTTCTTCAACTTAATTATTCGCGCATAAGACTCATTAATTCTCTCCTTGGGAATTCTACCGTCCTCAACCATTGTGCGGATTAGCTTGTGTACAATATCTACAGTTCGCTCTTTGGAGTCTTGAATATTATTAGAAAATATAATTACATCCAATCCCGCATTAATTCCTAGTTCAATTGCTTTCTCAAGCCCAAACTCCTTTGTGATAGCGTGCATCTGCATATCATCGCTAAACACAACACCATTAAAACCAATTTTCTCTCT
This sequence comes from uncultured Cyclobacteriaceae bacterium, assembly GCA_965368405.1. Lineage (GTDB taxonomy): Bacteria > Bacteroidota > Bacteroidia > Cytophagales > Cyclobacteriaceae > S012-113. Next base: position 15,506 of record CBDUMS010000040.1, on the reverse strand, counting down.
TAAAAGGCCTTGTAAAATTGGTCTGGATAAAGTGCCCGGGAGGCCCGAAGGGTCGAGTTTAGTATTGACAATATGCGCCGACATTACACCGGGTAATTGCCCTGTACTGGTTAATTTCTTGTAGGGTACTAACTCAGATTTATCCCAAGAATTAGTGACATCGGCAACACCATAATGCGTATCAGATTCTGAGCTTCCATGACCGGGGAAATGTTTACCAACCGTTATTATCTTCTGCTTATTGTGCTCCTCAACCATTATTTCGGCATGCTTTACGACCATCTTGGCGTCCGCACCATAAGATCGACCAAATTTTACAATCACGGGGTTATCTGGGTTCGTTGCAAGATCGAGGACAGGTGCAAAATTTACATTAAACCCCGTTTCGTTCAGGGTCTCCGCGGTTGTTCGTGCATAAAACCGCGTTGAATCCTCATTATCAAGCTCACCCAAATAGGCCGCGGTCACCGATTTAGGAAACCCATATTTCGTTTTAAGCCGGTTTACCTGACCGCCTTCCTGATCAATTGCCATAAATAGTGGCACTTTACTTGACTTTTGAAGGCTTCCTATGAGCGATGTAACATTCGACACAGCATTAGAATCACTTAAATTCTTTTCAAAAAGTATTATTCCACCAACACTTCCCGCTCGAATTTCAGCGATCACAGGGTCATCAGGTCGAAACGAGGTTCCTCCGTACCCAATCATTATCATTTGCCCAATTTTAATCCCCAAGCTATCGTTAGGAAGCGTTTGCCCTTGAGCAGTTAGGCTCAGAACCAGTAGAATGCAGGTTGCAATTTTATACATCTTAGTATTTTTCATAAATCATACGCAAAACTCGTTCCATTTCTTCCTTTATAGGTGTTGTACTTGTACTATAGTGATTATGCATGAAGGAAAAAAGTAAGGTTTTTCCCGATTTAGTAGTGAGCATACCACTTAAATTATGGTTGTGCCGAAGTGTACCCGTTTTGCCGTATACATAGGATGGCTCACCACCATACCAATTTTCTATAGTGCCAGAAACGCCACCCTCCGCAATAATCTGCTTTAGCCGGTCTTCGCCTACCAGCTCAATTAGCTCTTTCCATAGAAAAACGACACTTCGAGGTGTTATCATATTATACCTTGAAAGCCCTGATCCATCTACCCAAATAGCCGAATCGGGCAAGAATTGTTGCAGGTATGACTGAACGGTGTCAATTGCCATCCGAGAATCGAGGGTATCAGTAAGTGCTTCACCAACTTGTAATAACAAGTGTTCGGCAAGAAAATTGTCGCTTTCCTGCATCATAACTTTCAATACGGAATCCTGAGCTTGGCCATATAAAATTGCAACATTTGCAGGCTTAGCAAGTGTATCAATAGCCACAGGAATTTTTAAGGTATCGCTATAAAGGGCAGTTATCATTTCCTCCGTAAGCCGGAATGGACGTTCCCGCTCGCAATCTCCACATTTCCCTATAGTTACCTTAAATGTGTTCGATCCTTCCCTTCTGGTTACACCAAAGCGCTCTCCTTGTTCCAGAATCAAGGAGTCTTGTAAAAAGGCAGGGGTAACACTCACCTGATTTGTTATGGTATCGAGATTAAATGTTGCAAGATTACCATAAATAGGAAAAGACACTAATTCGGGTGAATCAGAAGAATTATAATCATCCCACATCCAGCCTGAACCAAATCTACCATCCGTAAAGCTGCCATCCATCAGTACAATGCTATCGAGACTACTGAGTGTAATATAATTAAGGGAGTCATCCAGAATAGGGTTGAGAAATTCCGGGTTGCCTGTTGGCCATAAGTATACTACAGAATCGCGATTCTCAATATAGAACATGGGTAATGGATCGGGAAGAAACTTCTTAACAGCGTAAAGGGTAAGAATTTTGGTATTAGAGGCTGGTGTAAAATATTTCTCGCCTTGGTAGTCCGCTAAAACTTTATTTTTCCCCGGATCGTACAAATAAAATCCTGCGTGGTACTGGTTGGTTTCTGAAAAGCTACTTATTTCTCTGATCACCGGGCTACATGCCGAAATAATCAAGACAAATAGAATTATTGATAGTTGTTTGGTCAATATTGCTGGGGCTGATATCTGATGCAAATTAACTGGAAATCTGCAGGTCTGCAAATTCTAATTTACATTGACAAACTGACTGGTACGAGCGGCCATAAAATCGTTGGTCGTTACCATTAAAGTTACGTTATAAGTCGCCCGTAATTCGTAAGTATGCTTGGGCTCCTTTTCAAAGCTGGTGGTGCCATCTCCAAAATACCAATAGTAATACAGCCCGTTTTCAATATTCGTACTAAAATTAACTCTGGTATTGCCCTCTCTTTCGAACTGAATAACTGGGTTTGGTTCAGTACCTGAAACCGGATAATTAATTATTCGGGTAGTCCAGATATCCTGTCTAAGTTCTATTCCTTCTTTCATAAAGCGGTTATTACTTAAAGCCGATTTTTCAGTTGTGAGGAAACCATGATCGCTATTAGACGTACCTGCCCTTATTGGTCCCTGACACATAACGCTGTATAAAACATCTTCTTCTTCCGGGTCAAGCGGTAAGTCAGCATCTTCTATGGGGTGATTTAGTTGTAATGCATGACCCAGTTCGTGAAAAATGGTGCCCATATCGGTTGGCACAAGCGTAGGTGCCTGTAGGCTGCTAATAGGCAGTAGCGCTGCTCCACAGGTTCCTTCACAACTCCAGCCGCCTATAGAATAAGCTTCGTCACTTATAGCGTTTATCCCCTCAATCCACATCAACGCTAGTGTTCCTGAAGACTCAATTGGATGACCTTTCTCACGCATTTCGGCAAGCAAAAGCCCCCACCAGTCTTCCTCGTAATATTCGCGAGGTTGATCTGTGATATAAACCTCAATAACATTTTCTTCGTCGAGGAACTCGAAGGTAAGTCCACCTGTTGCCGTTTGAAACCAGCGCTGTGTTTCTACAAATCCTCGAAAAACACGAATTTCATTGTTCACGGAATAGTTTACATCGGCCGGAACGATATAATATGCATGTACTTTAAAATCGTTCTTTGGTATGGGGCTCGGTGGCATAGTATTATTGGTACATCCTGATAAAAAGATGTAGACCAAGAATCCAAACTTTACAAAGTTCCTCATTATGTATTTAACGGATGTCCCAAAATAGAGTTAGGTCAAAAATACAAACTTGCTTCTTTATGGAGGTCCTCAGAATGGTAATCTTAATCTTCTAAATAAAACAGAGATTTGAATATTGTTGTAATATTAAGTCTTAATCAATCCTAATTTCACCATGCCACAACGAATATTCATCCTCTTGTTAATCACAATTGTTCTCTCCACCACAGCAACTTACGCTCAGAACACCTATAAAGTCACTTTGCTAAGGGCAGCTCCAGGTAAGTTGCTTGAATTAATTGATGTTCTTAAGCAAAAAAGGTCGGAGTACGAAAAAATGGAAGGGCACCCTGTTTTTATAGTCCGCCATAGCCAGGGAGATCAATGGGATTTTATGATCTACGAGTATATCGAAACGATGGCGGCATATTTTTCGGGCAAAACCGCATACGATAAAATTTACTCACCATTGTATGGCGATTCTTTCTATAATTTGATCGCTCACCATGAAAACATCTATGTTGAGGGTCCTTCAAATATTGTGGTTAACAAAATGTTCGAGAACATGGGTTATTTTCATGTTGAAATGTTTAATGCATTACCGGGAAAACAAAGTGAGTTGCTAAAACAACGTGAAATGGAAAATATTTATCTCAAAGAGATAGGCAGAGACCCCAACCTTATATTTACCGTATTACAAGGTGCAAATTGGGATTGTTTTACCCTAGGAGGTTATCGTGACATAAAACATTATGCCGAAAGCGCAGATATATCTATTGATGTTGAAGAAGCTGCAGCAATTAAGGCGGGTTTTAAAGGCGTGAATGATATTAGTCCTTACCTTCGGTCCCTAATAATGACCCATCATGATACGCTCGGAGGTCAACTCTAATAATCGGAGTGCTGACAGGTTCAGATAATCTCTAAATTTTCTGGTACGCTATAATGGTATTCTTTGAAGGCAAACGCCCACTCATCCAGAATCCGGTTTAGCTCCATTTTTGATATTTTGTATTTATTCTTTTTATAATCACCAATATCTCGAAGATATTTCTGGAAGGAAGGCTCGGCTTTTTGCCAATCACCCAAATTGATCTCATTATAGATTGCTTTTGCGGAATCAAGGGGGTTGCGTTCAAAATCTTCATACGCTATTTCATAAAAATTCTCTTTTGGTATCAGTTCCTTTTGGCCGAGATAGTCCGTCATTAGAAGCTTATAAAGCACAAAAATCATATCGATAATTTGCTGATCGTTGGTTTTCTGTAACTGTACTTCAGAAAAAAGCGAAAGAAAGAACTTCTTAGTAGACAGGTAGACCGTAACCGGGTTACGATAGATATGAATAAACTTCGCATTAGGGTATTGCTTTAGCAGGTGTTGTACCCTACCCGTATTCGCCGGATTTTTAAGCACAATACTTTTACCTCCAACGTTTTTCTTGGCTTTAAGAATCAGTTTGTGATAGTTCTCTAGCCAATCATTTATATAATTGCTGTTATCGGTAAACGCTACATGCCGATCGTAGTACTGTCGATATTTATCTGGGAAAAAAAAGAAACAATAAAAAGATGGGATGATGTTGGCCATAGCAAAATCATCTTCTTGAGGTAAATCTGCTCCAAGTTTAACGTTGTCGGAAGGTCGCTTATCTGGGATTTTCCAGCGTACAAAAGATTTAAATAACCACTTACTGTAAATATTATGAGGGAATAGTGATTGATAAGTGCTGAGATAGGCTAAATCAGGATCCTGACATAGCAAATTGTGTAAAAACGTCGTTCCACTACGCCAGTGTCCGAGGATAAACACTGGTGATTTCTCTTCAATATTAGCCGATGTATCTCGGAATGACTCATAGAGACGGAAGGGTGCACCAACAAGTGTTATTAAGAATGAAAATAATACCTTATGATAATAGCGAAACTCTACCCGCCCAGTGCTTACCACCCGGATAAAATTAGTTGTTGTGCTCCCTAACAAAGTTGAAACAGGTGGAACTCGGAAATTACCCATATTGGCCTCCTAAAAAATCTATCTTTAAATATAGCCAATCGAGAGGGCTTCTCCTGCTCAACCTTGCAGGATTTATTCTTAATTAAAGTTTAAATTATGGGTTCTCTTCATGCCCATCGGCAAAAAGAGCGAAGCGCCCTTTCTCGCGATCGTGAACCTGATCGGGACGAGGCCAGGGCCATCCGCCAAACTGGGTTTGCTGGTACTCATTCATCGCTTCCATTATCTCCTTTTGGGTATTCATAACAAACGGGCCATATTGAGCAACAGGCTCATTAATTGGTTTACCTTGAAGCATTAGAAGATAAGCATCCTCTCCTTCGGCAAAAATGGTTATTTCATTATCCGGTTTAACCTTTATCGTATTCGAAACATTAATAGTGGTCTCTTCAATAACCACATTATTGCCTTGATAAAAATATAGTGAACGATTTGCCTCTTTGGCTGCCTGAGGCAGGGTCAGACTACCACCTTTGCCAATCTTCAATAGCCATATTGCTACCGCATTGTCTGGATCTGCAGCCCATGAATTTGGTGTTGGCTCAGGTGCCTCGGTAGATTTAAACTTACCTGCCATAACCCGGACTGTAGATTCTATTCCTTGGTCATCTTGTTCCGTGATTACGGGTATAGTCTCCGACCAAAGCATGGAAAAATGAGCATCAACAAATTTTGACTTCTTTGGAAGGTTTAACCAGATTTGAAACAACTCGAATGGATTCTCCTGATCTTTCTTAAGGAGTGGAAACATCTCCGAGTGGTTTACCCCCTTGCCCGCTGTCATCCACTGCACATCGCCATTACCAAACCTACCTGCTGCTCCGAGCGAATCTGCATGATCGACTAAGCCTTCCGTTACGATGGTCACTGTTTCGAAACCGCGGTGTGGATGGTAGGGAAACCCAGGAATTTCCTTGCCATGATACATTCTCCATCCATCTTTTACTTCAAAGTCAGATCCGAGGTTTCTCCCCGCTAAAGATGCTTCGGGGCCCATCTCATCATTACCCTGAGGATAGGCATCGGCATGATAAGCGCAAAATAAGAATGGGTCCTGTGTTTGCCATGGAAAGCCAAGAGGCTGTATTTCAATAATCGTAGACATGCTAATTGTTCAAGTTTTCTTTAAGATACAAACTATAACCATAGAAATTCAAGTATTGTTCCACCAGTCCGTTGTCCCTCGCAAAAGCTTTATGTCCTCAGAGAATAACAATAAAGCTTTTTTTATTATCTTGTTAAATTATTACTTGGCTTAATATGGGAGAACTCCTGCTTTCTGAAAAAAAAGGCACAAAAACATATCTTGTAGAAAATACCCGATGGGGGCCTGCCGTAATTCGCAAGGATTTAACGACATCTTACCCCAGCGAAAAACAAGTTCGCCAATTCTATCATGAATTTAAACTCCTTCAGGAGCTCGATTTTCCAGGAATACGACTTCCTATTGAAGTTGAGAAAAGAGAAAATGGGCAGAGCGCGTACTTCCACTACTTCGAAGGTTTTTCACTCAAGAAATTATTAGCCAATGATCGGGTGAATCTTCCCCTAGCTATAAATTCAGGAATATTTTTAGCGAAAACCCTTGCCTTATTACATGATCAAAAAGTAATTCATAAGAACATTACGGCCAATTCAGTATTGTATAACCCAGACACCGACAAGTTCTGTCTTATTGATTTTTCTAATGCCTCTACAATTAAAGAAAAGAAGTATTTACTGGGAGGCACCGGCGTTATTAATGGCGATCTTAACTATATAGCGCCAGAGCAAACCGGAAGAATAAACCGGCAGGTCGATCATCGGGCAGATTTGTACTCCATGGGCGTATTACTCTATGAACTACTAACAGGGGTGGTACCTTTTTCCTTTCAGGACGACCGAGAAACTGTTTATGGTCATATAGCAGTTATCCCCGAGCCTCCGGCAACGCGAAACAATTCTGTTCCTAAAATTCTTAGCGACATGGTAATGAAGTTGCTAGAGAAGGATGCCGACGCTCGGTATCAATCGGCACTCGGCTTACAGAAAGATCTCGAACAAATCAACAAAAATCTCGCTAGTGGAGATCTTGATGATTTTGAAATTGGGGAGTATGACAAAGCCGTAACCCTAACAATATCGCAGAAGCTGTATGGTCGTGAGGATGAAATTGCTGAGTTAAGTACGCACCTGGAAGAGGTTGCCGCTGGTGGTTTTGGGGTGGACATGGTATATGGCTACTCGGGTTCCGGTAAGTCATCTCTGGTCCATGAGGCGTTTAAAACTTTGGCTAAAACAAACGGGTATTTTCTTTCGGGTAAGTTCGACCAACTACAACGAAATATCCCCTATTATGCCATTCGGCAAGCCCTAAATGATTTCATAACTATCCTGCTTACCGAAAAAGAAGATCATATTGGAGCGGTAAAAGAAAAAATACTGGCAGCATTGGGCGAAGAAGCTGCCCTAATGACTGAAGTGATCCCTGAGCTTGAGCAAATTATTGGCGAACAGCCAAAGGTGTTGGAAGTGTCTGGTTCTGCCAGTCAAAATAGATTTAATTATGTCTTTAATAATTTCTTGAGGGCAATCACCAGCAAAGAGCAACCCATTGTTTTGTTCATCGACGACCTGCAATGGGCCGATTTAGCATCAATTAATTTATTGGGAAATATAATTCGAGATACGCAACATCAATACCTATTGGTGATAGGCTCGTTTCGTGAAAATGAGGTTTCTGATGCCCATCCGCTTGCTCAAATGATGAAGAACGCCGAAAAAGACAATAACATAATTCGTCATATAAAAATAGGTAACATATCAAACGCAGATATAACTCACTTATTGGCCGATAGCTTTAGCCTCCCCGCAGAGGAGGTCTTATCCCTCGCCAAGCGATTATTTCTTCATACCGATGGCAACGCGTTTTATACGATCCAAATTATTCAAAACCTTTTCGAGCAAGACTATCTTTATTTCGATCCAAAAAAACAACGATGGTACTGGGATGATAAAGAGATAGGTAAAATGGCTATACCTGATAATATCGTGGCACTAATGGTTCAGCGCATAGAGCGGCTCGATAAATCTACCCAGGAGTTGTTGATGAAGGGAAGTTGCTTTGGTAATAGTTTTCAAGCATCTGAGCTGGAGCTTGTACTTAAAAGCCCGCTCGAAAAATTCGAAGACTCATTAATTGCTGCTCAGGAAGAAGGGTTTATTATCGAAGATCAGGAGGTGTATCAATTTCTTCATGACAGGGTACAACAAGCGGTTTATTCATTAATTCCTCCACAGGACCAAAAAAGTCTTCATTTCGAAATTGGCTTAAGTTTACAGGACCGCTACGCTTCCAATGATGAGAAAATCTTTGAAATTGTCGATCAGCTAAACTTTGGAATTGATCTAATCACTGATAAAAATCAACGATTAGACTATGCTCATCTTAACCTTAAGGCTGGTAAGCTAGCAATTTCTTCAACTGCTTACGATGCAGCGCTTGGTTATTTGAAAACAGGGCTTATTTTCATCGACAATAATTGGCAACAGCATTCTGAGCTTGTCCTCGAATTACACACCAATGCGGCAGAGGCGTCTTATCTAATTGGTGACTACGCAGCAGTTGATACCCATATCATTGAAGTTCTAGCCCATACCACAGAGTTGTTAGACAAAATACCAGTATATAAGCTGCAAATTGAGTCCTTTAAATCACAGAATAACCTTTTTGCTGCCGTTGAAAAAGGGCTTGAAGTACTTGCAATGCTTAATGTTAAACTTCCATACAAGCCCAATAAGGCAGAGGTCTTTAGCAAACTTATTGGAACCCGATTAAAAATTGCCGGCAAGTCTCCGGAGAGTTTATTAGAACTCAAAAAGATGAGCGACCCATATATGCTTGCAGCCATGCAGGTACTCGTTTCAATAGGCCCGGCTATCTATTGGGCTTCGCCGAACTTAACACCCCTTACCATATTTAAAATGCTGTTGATTTCGGTTAAATATGGCAATACCGATGAGTCTACCTTTGCCTATTCAACTTTTGGCTTGCTTTTATGTGGTGTTACAGGAGAAATTAAACTTGGCAATAGATTTGGAGAGCTAGCGTTGGCCCTTTCGCAAAAGGTAAACCCAATCAATAAGGTAAAAGGTGTCTTTAACGTGTACTGTTTCGTACATCATTGGAGTAACCCATTAAGCGATTCCTTCATTCCGTTCAAGGAAACTCATCTACTTGGCCAATCGGCAGGCGATCTTGAATTTGGTGCATTATCTGCCTATTTATACTGCAATCATTCTTTCTACTTTGGCACGCCACTGCAAGAGCTGGATCATGAATTTAAAATCTACTCGGAAGAGATTCGCAGAATAAAACAGTACACGCCACTAAATTATACCTTGCTGCATTGGCAAACTATTCTAAACTTAAAGAACGACATCAGCAACCCGGTGATGCTTAGTGGTCCCGTTTATGATGAAGGCGAAATGTTGGAAAAGCATATTGCAGCCAACGACAAAACAGCGTTATTTAAATATCATTTACTCAAAATGATGTTAAATTATCTCTTTGGCAATGTTGTGGATGCGGGTAAACATGCCACTCAAGGCGAAGAACTCATTGATGCTGTAACGGGGATGTATGTTACTGTAGCTTATTATTTCTACTCCGGTTTAGTTAATGCTGCCCTGTATGAATCAGAGGTTGGGTTGGGTAATAAAAAACGGGCGAAGGCCAAACTGAAAAACAGCATTACAAAATTTAGTAAGTGGGCGAAGCATAGCCCGGTAAATAACCTTCAGAAATTTAAACTCTTACAAGCCGAGCTTGCCAGAATTAATGGCAATAATCAATTGGCCGAAGGGTATTATAAAGAAGCAATAGAGTCGGCAAAACAAAGTGGATTGAGCAATGACATTGCATTGATTTATGAGCTTGCAGGCAGACATTATTTAGATAAGGAAGAGAGTGATCTTGCCCAGTTCTATTTTAGTAATGCCTTTATTCATTACCAGCAATGGGGAGCAGCAAGCAAATGCAAAGAACTTAAGCATCGCTATAGGCTCGACAAGTATCTGGAAAGCTTCCTTAAATCAGTAAATATCAGCTACTCGGCTAATGATGAACAAAACAGTCTGGAAAAGCTAGATATCAATACAATTACGGAAGCGGCCGAGAGCATCTCGGATGAAATCCAGTTTGATCAACTAAAAGCCAAACTCCTCAATATTCTTGCTGAAAATGCAGGAGCAGAGAAAGCCATCCTGTTCTTAGTAAAGGGGGAGTTTATTTCTCAAGAAAACGCATGGCCCGAGAATAGGGAAGAGCCGCAGGAATACCCTGCCAGTTTAATCGATGTGGTACTAAAAGATAAGGAAATCTTAGTTACCGATAGAGCTTTAGAAGACAGTAGGTTTAATGCCGACACGTACATCACTTCTAATAGTGTGCGCTCTGCATTATGTCTTCCATTGGTTCATCAACACGATTTAATTGCCATTATATATCTTGAAAATAATGTAATTCATGGTGCATTTTCGAAGAGTAGAATTGAATTTCTAAGTCTACTCTCCGGGCAAATAGCTATTGCCATTAAGAATGCAGCACTTTATCAGAACCTGACAGAGTCGTATGATCAGCAAGTGCAGCTGAAAGACGCTTATAGCAAATTTGTGCCAATGGACTTTCTGGAGTTTCTGGGCAAGGATTCTATTCTAGATATCACCCTTGGTGACCAAATTCAGGAAGTAGTTACCGTAATGTTTTTTGATATTGTTGACTACACATCTCTATCGGAAAATATGACTCCGAAAGAAAACTTTGATTTTATTAATGGCACACTGCGGCGGATCGGGCCGGCTTTAAGGACCCATAATGGCGTAATCTCACAATTTATGGGCGATGGGGCCATGGCCATTTTTAAAGATGAGCCTGACAATGCCCTTTTGGCCGCAATAGAGATGCACAAAAGTCTACAAAACTATAATAAAGAACGACAGAGGAAGAAAAGACGTCAAATTCAAATTGGTGTGGGCATACATACCGGGAAAGTTATGCTCGGTATTCTCGGTGAAAAAATGCGAATGGATCAGAACGTAATTAGCGATGCTGTAAATATTGCATCGCGTGTACAAGATTTAACAAGGACTTATGGTGCTAACATTATGTTAACAGCAACATCAAAGGCAGCCTTAAAAGACCCTCAACTTTTCACAATAAGAAATTTAGGGGAGACGAACATAAAGGGAAGGAAGAAGAGTCTGGAGATATTTGAGTGCCTTGATGGTCTCGAGCCTGAACAAACCGAACTTAAAAAAGAATCGCTCCCTCTGTTCGAGCATGCCGTATCTTTATACTATGAAGAAAAGTATTCACTAGCCATTGATGAGCTAGAGAGAGTGCTCGAAAATAATAACCAGGATAAGGCCATACATTTATTCAAAAGTTGGTCTTTAGAAGCTCTGGAAAATGCTGAAATCGAAAAATAATCTAAAACTAAGAATGTGTTAAAGGAAAAATACGATCAATTTATTCTATGGTTGGTGAGCATGCTCTTCGCATGGTTTGTTGCCATCTTTATCGGTCTTGGTATGCGTCAGCGAATGTCGCATAATAAAGGTGTAGCCGGAAGAGGCAAATTAAAGATCATTTCTAATCCGAATTTTCCGGAGCACGATTTTTTCCGGGCTGGGCGTGAATTCGATTGTAGGATTCGGCACGCATCAGTAACCTTTAATGACGATGCCATGAATCAAGTACGGGGAATCAGTATCAAGTTTGCCGATTCGGACTTTAAAAGTCCTTTTGATCTAGAAGCTAACACCGGTGATATCTCCATTTTTTGGACGGCCGCTAACTTCCTAAAATTTGTTTGGAATAGACGTGAAAAAGGTGGAGTTCAGTATAAAGCTTATTATGAAAAGGAGCCCGATGGGTTCAAGGGTGCTCAGGAAAGTGGTAAACACAGACCGACGTCCTTTGCACTTCTGGATTACTATAGTAAGACCCCGATGAACTTTACTGCTAAAGATGGAGCCAACTATTATGTTAAGTATCGCGTGATTCCTAAAAAGGAGCCCGTGGAACTTGCGGCGATTCCTGCAGAGCAAAAAAGGCGTGTATATGATCAACGCATAAAAGAGGGTGAAACTTTACCAGTGAATTACTTAGTAGAGGAGTATAAAAACCGAGTTGCAGAACAACCCGTACAATACAGCTTACAGTTACAGCTGTATAAGAGTGAGCCAAATATAGACCCCGAAGTTTTTGACTCACGAAAGAATTGGGATGCCGCAAATCACCCATGGCAGGATCTTGCCGAAATAGAGATTGATGAAATTTTACCTTTCGACACCACCCTAAAAATGGGCTTTAATCTCAATCAACATCCAAAATCGTTGGGTTTTATTAAGGCTAAGAGTATCCACGACTACAATTCCATTGTTTATATGCGATCCAAAACTAAAATTGCCTACCGAACCAGGCACTTGGCCTACGCCCTGTTTGGCATGCCCAAAGAACCACCGGTGGATGCACCAAGAAATGCTTAGTGTATAAGTCTAGATATTCGTCCGACTTGGGATGGAGCTAATATCTACGCCAAGTGCTTCGAATTCCTCACGGTATTTCTTTAAAACTTCGATAAACTGAGGATGAATATCCTTCTCTTCATTCTTCAGAATAAAGCCAAAGTTTGTATTTGAAAGCATATAGCTAATCCATAATTGCATGGTCGCATCTTCTGGAGGCGGAAGCACAGATTCGTCTTCTTCCCCTGTAAAAACCCCATGGTCACCATATCGTAATCCTAATCCATTAAAGCGTAACTCTCCGCCTTCGTCATATTGCTTTGAGTTGCTCCACCAATGCATGAATGTTGTATGCTGAATAACATATCGACAAATTTGTTTAAGGTTTGTAATTCCTTCATCGTTTGCCTCTTTAGAGTTTGTTATATGCGACACTGCTTTCTTCCTGCCACCTACCTCAGCCCTTGGAATTGATAGCTTCATTCGCTCATTCCAATCGAACCAATAGTCATCCGTCTCGATTGGCTCCACATGCCCACGCAAATAAGAACAAAGAAAAAAGTCGGTAGAGTTTTCTACAAGGGTGTCGGAAAACTGTTTAATTTCAAACCAGTGTTTGCGGATGTCTTCATCATAGGTATTAAAAAACCAATCGATAAATTCACCCGTAACTTTCCAATATAAATGCGATGCTTTAGCAAATTTGTGGTCATCACAAATAATTCTCCTTGGCTGCCAACCCTTCCAATCTAAAGTTGCAACTACCTGCTGTAAGTATTCGCCAATAGAATCCTCGGTAAATGCAGTGGCACGGGTAATGTAACCTGTTGGCCCCAGTAAAAGGGTATTCGCCGAATGGTTGATTAACGACACCTCCTTCACATGTGGGAAAAGTAACTGACGCACCGGATTTAATCTCAGGTTTCGACGTGCTGCAACCGCATACTGCTCACCATTTAAATGGGTATGGCTAAGATGGTTGCTTAGCTCTGCATTCAGTGTTGCGCTTACTCTGGCAATACGTTTTGCCTGCTCCCATTTGGCGCCATCTGTTCGAGTAACAACATGCTTTGTTAACGGCGAATTGGGCTCTGTTGCACCTTTCTCGCGAAGCCATACAATAATTTCAACGGGAACTACAGAATTATCCTCAGGTTCCAGATAGATATCGATATTCGGCATCGCATAAATACCGTCCTGTTCGTAAGAGTTCCAATGGAAATGCACCCAATATCGGCTAGGGTCTTTTGGATCCTTGTCCATAACACTTGAGGCCATCCCATTTAATATCATGTCGCCAAAGAACGCATCACTTCGTGACGAACCGGGGTTTTCTCGCTCGAGCTTTATCGTACGGTTTTCAGGATAATCTTTCTGGATAGAATCGATATTCCAGCTACGGATACCCAGTTTTCGCTCAAGGATATGCCTTCTTTTCTTTAGCTCTATATCAGCGAGTACCTTAACCATTACCATAGATCTTCCCGGGCCGTAAGCTTCCGGCGCATTACCTTCGTCGGCAATTAGCACGCGTGGCGTTAAACTGTTAGGGTCGTACTCCCAAAGTGGAATTCGACAGACCCCAAAATCATAATTTCGTTGTGTAACGTTGTCTTCACCGGTAATGGTATAAATTAACTTCCGGCGATTTGTAATATTCCCTTGCTTATCGAATCTATACCGGATTTCGTAAACCCGGAGATCTAAATCGGGTAAATCGTTCAATCCAGCATCAGCAGGGTCATACCAAATTTCAAAATTTCCCTCACGGTCGGTAACGGCCTGTCCTAAAAAATCGTCTGGGTTAGTTGTATCACGATCCCAAAGTTCGAGATAGAGATTGTGAATAGGAATTGGATTGCCATCTCTATCGTCATACTCAAAATAGACTTTGCCTTTAGCACAATAATCTGGGTTTTTAGCTTTGGCGCGCTTTCTATTTTCCTGCGATGCAATTAGCTCACTCTGCATACGGAGTTGATTGGAAATTAGTAATTGCTGATCTTCGGATAGGGATTCGTAAAGATCGACTAATTCAGTATTAGAAAATTGTTTCATGTATTACAGCCAACAAATGGTCAAGATAAATAAAAGAGGGGTTAATGACAAGAAAATCATGTTGCCAAAGAACCAAAAGTTGGATTTACATCTCCAGTGGATTTACCCCGCCTAGTTTTTGGGGCAGGATTATCATATTAATAGCTTCATTAAAAGGGGGATATTCCTTTTTTGCCCGATCAAATGCAGGAGCATACAAAAAATTATATAATCCAAAATCTGGAAGAACCTTATTCATTTCTTGCAACGTTTTTGTAGCCATCTCATAGTCTTTTGCCCTAGTATAGATAAATACTTTCCGCATGTAAAGAATGCCCTCCACAATCTTATCTCCTCCCTTAAGGCTACTGCTCCTCCTCTTGTATAAAGTATCAATAGCGGCTTGAGTATTACCCAGAACTGCAGCTGCCATTAAATCCCATCCCACATTCGCTATTATTCTTTGGGCATAAAGCCTTGCAGAATCGTCTTTTCCCATTCCCGCATAAGCCTCCATCGTAATCCTCTGCCTATATTGTTCATTTAGCGATGTGTCTTTCAAGCCATTGGAAAGCAGTGCACCCCAGTTTCTTTCCTCATATAATTTATCTACCTCGTAGCGTTTTGCCTTATCTTGTTTTATTTCTTTCGGTAGGTTGGAAAGATTCTGCCTATATCGGTGAAATTGGTATATCCGATTAAAGGATTCATCGGTATTGCCATCTAGTTCCCAGGCTCTATAGAGGGCCCTTCGTTCGTTCTCATATTCACCATTAAATCGAAAAATATAACTCAATTCATTCCAGTTAGATGGATCTAAAGG
>CBDUMS010000039.1:0-29587 GCA_965368405.1 uncultured Cyclobacteriaceae bacterium | reverse complement strand
GAGGATATAAACTCCCTCGGTAAGTGCGCTAACATCCAGCACAAGCTTATTATTCGAGAGAACGGGCAAAAGATGCCTCCTGCCTTGTGTATCAATTACCGTAGCACGAATTACTTCAGAAGTATCAAACCCATCAATAATTAGTTTACTGCTGGTGGGATTCGGAAAGACGCTCAATCCTTGAATTTCAGCCTGCTCTAAATTCGCTATAATTGGCGAATTGAAAATCATGGCACTCCCTGTTCGTACACCTGCCTTATTGGCAAAGGGAGCTCCAATAGCAATAAAGGAATCATTTAGCACGACAGATTCACCGAAATTATCACCTTCTAAACCATTGGGAGCAAGCATTTTTTCGATTTGGGTCCAATTTTGCCCTTGTTGTTGGAATAAATATGCACCCCCTGAATTAAGGCCTAAGTCATCATCGTTGTGAGCCCCCACCAACAAGTATGGAGGATAAAATGATAAGCTATAGCCAAAAAAATCATCTGTGCCTCCATCCTTCGGAGTAATCTTCGCTTGAAACTCCCACCCATCTGAATCATTTTTGAAAATATAGACTGAACCACTCTGTTCACCATTATCGTCGTCTAAAACCGCACCTACAGTCGCAACATTAAATTCAATATCTACGCTGCGCCCGAAACGATCATTTTCAGCCCCATCAGGCGCCAAAAGCTTTACTTCTTCTTCCCATAGCCCATCAACTTCAGAAAAGATATAGGCAGAACCGCTATTCGTTCCCAGATCATCATTCAAAACACCACACACAATAACCTTCTGGCCATCGGTCGCAACACTACGTCCAAATTTGTCGTCCGCTGTTGCATCGCTTGCAAATACCTTAGCAGAAATTGTCCATTGCTGATTATCTAATCTATAAATGTAAGCTGCTCCTGAAAAGGGGCCATTGCTAAAATCACTATACGCTCCAACCACCAGGAGCGACTCATCCAAATCAACGGCAACGCCATATTCATCAGAACCTAAGCCCTCTGATTGTGGTAATAATTTCTGAGCAAACTCCCATTTATCATCGATGAGTCTAAAAACATAGGCTGCACCGGCATTTAAACCTTTGCTATCATCGCCATTAGCACCAATTATTGCAAAGTTGCCGGATATGGCCACACTATTGCCGAAATATCCTGAGCCGGAAACGGGCTGAGGCCCAACTTTCTGCCACTCAATCCATTGTCCATTCTCTTTTTTAAAAAAATAAGCAGCCCCACTGCAAACTTCTGAAATGGTATCCTTCTTGGCACCCACGAGTAGCCAATTACCATCTTGGGCAATACTATATCCAAAATTCGCACCTTGCTGATAACTCGATGGCTCAACTACGGCAATTTGTGCCTCAGAAGAATTCGCCAGGAAGCATATTGTACATATCACAAAAAGGTATTTTGCCATTACAACCTCTTTCTATGTTCTTAGGATTATAAATTTAATCAGCAAACCCGAAATAAACAGTGATTTCAATTACGCATAATAAAGAGTCACATTCTTATTTCAGCATGATTATTTCTAACGATGATTTCACTCAAGAAAATCGGTGATCAAACTATCATTTACCTGATTAAGATCATTCTTTATTTCCCAATTTTGAATGCTCTTTGCACTATCGGTATTAACGAAGCCTAACCACGTAATTTTTTGCTGTCATGACTGATCTACAATCCATACTTCTGCTTACAATATTTATTGGAGCTTTCCTCGCAATTGCACTGGAACATATTACCAAAGTCAATAAAAGCTGGGTCGCATTATTTGCAGGTTCATTGATGTGGGGTATCGCTGTTTTTGGTAAAGGACAGGAACGTATTCACGATTCCATTATTCATACAACAGGCGAAATATTTGAGCTGATAATTTTCCTCATGGGTGCGATGACCATTGTAGAAATGCTCGGTCACTTTCGATTTTTTACCTGGTTAGAAATCAAACTGCATTCTTATAATATTAGTAACTCGCAGCTTTTCTGGATGATCGGTGCCGTAACCTTTGTTTCTTCGGCCATACTAGATAACCTTACTACCACACTGGTAATGATCCACATTGGTCATCACCTGAATTTCAAAAAAGAGAACTTTAACTATTTTGTGATCAATACGGTAATAGCAGCTAATGCAGGGGGTGCGATGTCGCCGGTGGGGGATGTTACCACGATAATGATATGGCTTGCTGGAAAATTCACTGCTTGGCAGGTTCTTGTAGGAGGATTCCTACCCTCAATCGTTGGGTGGGTAATTCCGCAATATATGATAACCAAGAAACTTGCTAAAGCTACGCGCGATATAAAACATTACGAAGAACAGATGCCATTGCAATGGGGTGTAATCATGCTGGGTTTTACAACTTTTGGACTAGCGGTTACTGTAAATGTACTACACTTACCACCTTTCTTTGGGATTATGTTTGGCTTAGGAATAGTAGCCATGGTTGTTGACATTAAATTGCGTCGAGGGTCGTTGCACGTTAAGGCGAATCAATTAGTTAATGTGGTAAAGGAAATTGACATGGGTACTATGTATTTCTTTGTTGGAATACTGCTCGCTGTTGGTGCACTTCAGTTCCATGGCATACTCGCCATTATTGCTGAGTTCATTTTTGGCGCCGATCCTGCAAATAACACCTTAGCCGTAATCGTTGGCCATGTTTCCCTAGGATTATTATCATCAGTATTCGATAATGTTCCGCTAACTGCAGCAGTAATCGAAATGTTACCCGGTCAGATTGACCACACCCTTTGGGTACTCTTGGCCATTACTGCCGGCATGGGCGGTAGCATGACCTCTATTGGATCAGCCGCGGGTGTTGCAGCAATGGGGCAAGTTAAATCTTTAACCTTTGTTGAGTACATGAAAAAGGGTACAATCCCGGCCCTGCTTGGTTATATTGGGGCAATCATTACCTGGTTATTATTATTTTACTTTTAATATTCTAGCAAAATCAAGATCGTAATCAATCCAAGTGGGCAAAGTCGAACTTACAGATTGTCTCAAATACACTTATGCTCACGAACAGCCATGGCAAATCGGCTTATTGCACATTGTTGTTAAGATATTTTCAATGTAGCTTTATACCATAGAATAACGTGCATATGGGCCATAATCATAGTCATGAAGTAAGTGGGACACGGCTAGGAATAACGATCCTCCTTAATGTATTTATTACGGTAGGCGAACTTATTGGCGGCATAATCTCGGGCAGCATGGCCCTCCTAACCGATGCTGCACATAATTTTAGCGATGTTCTTTCTTTAATCATTAGTTATATCGCTAATCGATTAGCCAAACGAAAACCAACAAGCAAAGAAACCTTTGGCTACCGAAGATCTGAAATAATTGCCGCCTTTGCAAATTCAGTCACGCTCATAATTATTGCCTTTTATATATTTTATGAAGCTGTTCAGCGCATTACTCTTCCTGTAGAAATTCAAAGTGATTGGGTTATCTGGATGGCTTTAGGAAGCATTGTCTTAAATGGACTAAGCGTACTCCTAATTATGAAAGATGCAAAGCGCAATATGAATATGAAGTCTGCTTTTCTGCATCTTTTTAGTGATATGATCACCTCCGTTGGTGTATTGATTGGCGGGCTAGTTATGAAGTTTTATGGGTGGATATATATCGACTCCATTTTTGCAATCCTTATAGCCGGTTATTTAATTTATCTAAGTTGGGAGATCTTTACAGATAGCCTGTGCATTCTAATGCAGTTCACACCCAAGAATGTTGATCTTAAGAAAATTTCTAAAGAAATAGCCGATATTGATGGCATAAACAATATCCATCACGTGCATATCTGGCAATTGGATGATCATCGCATCAATTTCGAGGCTCATGTTGACCTTATATCTGATATCTCAATAAGTGAATTTGAAATTATCTTAGCTGAAATCAAACTACTTTTAAAGGGGCATGGCATAAATCATTCAAATATTCAGCCTGAGTTCGAAACATCCGACAATAAGGAACTCATTCAGGCGCACTAGCCTTTTTAAAAAGCCCAGAGTTATTAGGCCACTGACGGTGAGTTTGTTTATCTGAGATATTCAATTGACTGATTCCGAAGTTGAATATTTTTAAACATTTGATCGAAATCTTGATCAGGAGCAAGGTAATTATAATCTCGCCAAAAATTTTCACCATTTATGAATTGCCGTTCGAGTATTCTATTTTTGGCTAACTCCTCTTTCTCTGGCAAAACTATTCCTTCCTTTTGAATATTTGTAATAATAAAATCCGCATAATAATCGAGGCGTTCATTTAGTTCCTTCTTCTCATGAATTATTGTAAACGATGCGTCGTATTTTGCATGACTTAGATACCATTTCCCATTGTACAAATGATAGTTCAGCTCAGAATCAACATGATTAATCTCACTATTACTGATTCCAAGAATGGTTCCAGCAAATTTGCTATCTTCAAACAATCTTGGTTTATCTCCTTCGTCATAGCTCAGACTATATTTGATCTTGACAAATGCAAGACTCTCAATCTCGATTAACATTTGGCCTTGGTATCCATGCTGATGGAATGACGGAGCTCGATCGAAGTCAATTACATAGACATTTCTTCCATTATAAGAAGTTACATCTACTATGTCGTACACGTGATTTTTAGTTATTTTCTTAGAAAGCAGCGGGTGGTCTACCAGAAAAGAAACAGCAAATAGAGACTTTGGCCCAATACCCGCTTGCAAATTAAAAATCTTTTTAAAAGCTGCAGAATCTCTGCTTATTCTACCACGATCAATCTTGAGTGCCATGTCCTTGTTTTTCTTTTTACCATAGCGGTAGATTTCGAAAGCTGATTCGGAAAGTTGTATCACCGTGTCGGTATTGGAGATCTGTGCCCTCCAGAAAGCCTCTAATTGCATAACACCCAAATCATAATTATTTGGAATAGCTTCGATAGCCTGTTCTATGATTGAACGTTGGTCATTTGAAATAACTATTTCAGCCAGACTAACGGCTGTAGGAACTAATTTGATTTCTTGCTCGCCATCTCCGATGGAATTAATCGGAATGGTAAACGTTTCATATCCGATATAGGAAACACTAAGCTCCTGGCTAGAAAAACGTTGAGGAATGATTAATGAAAATACTCCCAGCGAGTTCGAAACCGTTCCGATAGTTGATCCGGCAATACCGATATGGGCATACTCTAAAACCTCGTCCGAACTAGCATCAGAAACTAATCCATTGATTCGTAGAACATCCTGAGCAGCTAGTTCAAAAGAAACTAGAAAGAGTAAGAAGAAGAATATACGATTGCGATGATTACTGTTGACCATCCGGCAAAAATACCAAACTTCCGAGAGGAGAATAGACTAATTCATTCGAATCAAAATTATAAAAGAAGATAAAATCGTGAGTATAGCAATAGTACCCACCGACGGTAGTACACCAAATGTATCTGCGATTATACCGGTAAGGATTGCCCCAAAGGCATAGCCAGAATCTCGCCACAACCGGAAAACGCCTATACTTGCGGCCCGTTGTTGTGGATGCGTAAATTTTGCCATCCCAGCTAAGAAGGTTGGATAAACCACGGCTGTGCCTATTCCAAGAAGAATAGACAGGGTCATATAGTGCAAATACGTTTGTGCAAAAACTAAAAGCATAAGGGTTAATCCTTGAATCAGCATTCCCCAAAAAAGCATCGACCTAATTCTATAGTGATCGGCCATCTTTCCCGTAAATAATTGGCCTATACCCCATACCGCTGGATAAACTGCAACGATTACAGCTATTTCTGCGAGCGTAAACCCTTTTATCGTAAGTAGTATAGGGAATAGCCCCCAGACCATACCATCATTCAAATTGTTTACAAGCCCAGCCTGAGAAATTGAGCCCAGGTTTGGGTTTTTCCATGTTGTTTCCCAAAATATACCTTTCAATTTAGTTACGGTACTACTTGCGGTCTCTTTAGCAACATGGTGCACAGTATCTTTTACAAAAAGTACAGAGCAACCAAGCCCTAGTCCTGCGAAGACAAATCCAAGGTAAAAGGGATAGGGTCTTAGTCCATACTCTGAAGCAATCCATCCCGTTAAAAAAGCAACTATTCCTACCGCCAAATAGCCAGCCGATTCATTTATTCCCATGGCTAAACCCCGATCCTTCTCACCAACAAGATCTATTTTCATTACCACCGTACTCGACCAGGTTAACCCTTGATTGATCCCCAGCAAAACATTGGCTGCCACTATCCAATTCCAGTTGTCAGCATACACTAATATCAGTGGAATTGGCAGAGCAAAAAGCCACCCAATAACGAGTAGTTTCTTTCGTCCCCAGGTATTAGCGAGTGCTCCAGCAAAGTAATTGGTAATAGCCTTGGAGAAACCAAAGACGATTATAAAAGATAGGATAGCCGTTTTTGCCGCAATCCCAAAATCAACTTCAGCAATTTCTGGCAAAATAGTCCTCTCGAGCCCAACCATCGCGCCAACAAATGCATTAATAACTACCAGTAAAGTAAACTGTTGCCAATTATTGCGTAAACCGAGTTTTAAGGTTTTCATTTCGGATAAATCCTGTCAATATGATGACTCATGTTGGATAGGCCATTGTTTGCATTTGTTTTCGTTCCGACCAATCTACCACTAAAAGAAATAAGTAGTATCATTTATTCGTTTGATAATTAAGTAAGTACTCTGTGATCATTGTCATTGAAAAGGTGAGCTGATAATTCGATATTTACATAAAAAAATCATGCGTAATAGTATACTTCTATTAATTCTTCTCGCTCTACTTCAAATTAGCTGTAACCCAACCGAGGAAGCTACACCTACTGTAGACCTTACCCTTAGTTTTAATCACCTTGTAGATGGGGAGCCTGTAATAATGGATGATATTCGTTACAGCAATGCTCTCGATCAAGAATTCAGTATAAAAACAATTAAGTATTTTATCTCCGAAATCAAACTGTATCGTAAAGATGGGTCGACACTTGCCTTTAATGACATCCACTATGTAGATCAACGAGCGGCTGAAACACTATACCATACCCTCTCTGAGAAGGTGCCGCTAGGTGAGTATACCGGGATCTCTTTCGTCCATGGGCTTACGGCTGCAGAAAATACCAATGGTCGATTTACAGAACCACCAGAGAGTTTAATGGAATGGCCTATGATGATGGGTGGTGGGTATCATTATATGAAACTCGAGGGTGAGTACAGAACGCCAGATATTACAAGTTTTTTTAACTTTCATTCTGGCGCATTAGGCGGAACACCCTATGAAGTAAAGGTAAATCTGAATAACCAGGCTTTTGAACTTACTGATAGACCACAGGAGATGTTAATAAAAATGGAGATACAGGAGTGGTTTAAAGACCCTGTTGATTGGGATTTCACTTATTTTGGCTCAGCCATAATGGGTAATACTGAAGCGCAGCAAACGGTTCAAAAAAATGGCGCCACAGTTTATAGTTTTGACATATTTGAGCG
This sequence comes from uncultured Cyclobacteriaceae bacterium, assembly GCA_965368405.1. GTDB lineage: Bacteria > Bacteroidota > Bacteroidia > Cytophagales > Cyclobacteriaceae > S012-113. The sequence goes on along the minus strand of CBDUMS010000039.1, from coordinate 22,123 downwards.
ATTGGAATGAAGCAAGCTCTACTTCTGATTGTTTTAGGCATTTTATTGGGTTGTGAATCACCAACCGAAGAACCAACGTATGTACCCAAGCCCTATGAACTAGAAATTCCTGAAGGATTCCCGACCATGCGAATTCCGGATGATAATCTACTCACTGTTGAGGGAGTTGAGCTAGGAAGGAAACTGTACTATGACAAAATACTTCATAAAAATGAAGAAAAGTCGTGTGCTACATGCCATATACAGGAGTTTTCATTCACCTCTGGCATCGATGTACTACCCGCGGTAAACTTAGGGTGGAGCCAGAATTATCTATGGGATGGTTCAGTAAAGGGTTCAGTTGAAGATATCATGCGTCATGAAATCGAAAATTTCTTTGAAACAAACCTGACGCTTATCAATAATGACCCGGAATATCCGAAGCTATTCAATGAAGCCTTTGGAGTAGAAGAGATTTCTACTGAGGAGATTGTGAAGGCCCTTGCACAGTTTTTTAGAACGATGAATTCCGGCAATTCCAAATTTGATAGAGTTCTACGCAACGAAGAAAATTTCACCAACGAAGAATTTCTAGGTTATGAGCTATTTTTCACGGAACGAGGCGATTGCTTTCATTGTCATGCTACGGTATTTATGACAGACAATATTTTTCATAATAATGCGCTAGATTCCTTACCCGACCCGGGATACTTTAATGTTACAGGAGATTCATTGGATTATGGGAAATTTAAGTCACCCACCCTCCGTAATATTGAACTTACAGCGCCGTATATGCACGATGGCAGATACCAAAGCTTAGAGGAAGTGGTAGAGTTCTACAGTTCTGGTTTAAATCATTCTGCTACAGTCGATCCACTAATGAAAAACTTAAGCGACGGTGGTGTGCAGTTGAACATGGAGGAAAAAGCAGCACTTGTGGCGTTTCTCAAGACTTTAACCGATTATGAATTCATTGAGAATCCTGAGTTAAGCGACCCTCTCAAATAAGTTTTCGTAACGCTTACCATTGATAAAATATTAGGATGGGATATAAGCGCTCAATACTTATCTTAGAATTATATTAACCTTTAACCTAATGAGAATTTTTAAACCCCTTTTTCTCGTCATTGGCGCAATGGCAATTGGTTGTTCCTCGCCTGATTACGATATTATTATAAGAAACGGACTTCTCTATGACGGCACGGGTAATCCACCTATAGCTGGCGATATTGCCATAAATGCCGATACTATTGCAGCGATGGGTGACCTCTCAGGGCAGACAGGAATGAAAATCATTGACGCAGATGGTAAGGCGATATCTCCCGGGTTCATTAATATGCTGAGTTGGGCAAATGTTAGCCTCATTGAAGATGGTCGATCGCAAAGCGATATTCGTCAGGGAGTAACCCTTGAGGTTCTCGGTGAAGGCTCTTCAATGGGACCCATGAACGAACGAATGGCGACAGGTCGTACAGAAGGACAACGGGATATAAAGTACGATGTTAATTGGCGAACACTCGGCGAATATCTTCAAATGTTAGAAGATAAGGGAGTATCCACAAATGTAGCTTCCTTCATAGGAAATGCAACTGTTCGTAAATTTGTTTTAGAAAATGATAGCCGAGTACCTAGCCCAGAAGAGCTTGAGCAAATGAAGGGTCTAGTGCGACAAGCTATGGAAGAGGGTGCAATGGGCATGTCTTCTTCTTTAATCTATGTGCCTAGTGTTTACTCCACTACTGAAGAACTTATTGAACTTTCGAAAGTAGTCGCAGAATATGATGGCATGTATATTTCACACATAAGAGGTGAAGGGGCTACGTTATTAGACGCTGTAGAAGAATTGATAACTATTTCACGCGAGGCTAATTTATGGGGCGAAATCTATCATCTGAAAGCTTCGGCAACCGCTAACTGGGGCAAACTCGATTCAGCGATAGTCATGATTGAGGCAGCAAGAGCTGAGGGTTTGCATATAACTGCAGACATGTATAACTACCCTGCCAGCTCAACAGGACTAAATACTTTATTACCGCAATGGGCGAAAGATGGAGGTCATGACTCGACTATGGCGCGCTTCGCAGACCCAATACTAAGACAGAAAGCTATTGCCGAAGTTAACTTCACGTGTACACCCGACAGCACTATACTCGTCGGCTTTAAAAATGAAGACCTTCGAAAATACATAGGGAAAAGTGTTGGCGAAATTTCGAGGGAACGAAATATTTCACCGCAGCAGGCTGTTGTTGATCTTATTGAAGAAGATGACAGCAGAATTCAGGCTGTTTTTTTTACGATGTCAGAAAACAATATAAAAAAGAAGGCTGCACTCCCTTGGATGAGCTATTGCTCGGATGCCGGATCGTATACAAATGAAGGTGTGTTTCTCAAACAAAGTACGCACCCCAGGGCATACGGATCATTCGCCCGACTCCTTGGCAAGTATGTAAGAGAAGAGAACGTATTGCCATTAGAGGAAGCAATTAGGAAGCTTTCAAATCTACCCGCAACAAATCTTAAAATTGATAAACGCGGACTTCTAACCCCTGGGTATTATGCAGATATCGTAGTATTTGATCCTGCGACAATTACCGATAATGCCACCTTCGCAGAACCACATCAATATGCTACAGGTGTACAACATGTATGGGTTAACGGCATCCAGGTTCTCGATAACGGTACTCATACGGGAGCACCAGCAGGAAGATTTATAAAAGGGCCAGGTTTTAATAAACAATAATTGATATATACTTACATTATGAAACAAATTCTAGGATTACTGATGCTCGGCTTTCTATCAGCCGCAGCCATCGCACAAGACGTAGCGATAAACAAAAAAACCCGTGCTGAAGTTGATGGAGTTGCTAAAAAACTACAACTATCAGGTGCTTTTGATATTATCGACGAAATTGATGAACAGACTGTAAAAGATCTTATCACGCTAACCGAAATTCCAGCGCCACCGTTCAATGAAGAAGTTCGCGCTGAAAAGTTCAAACAGATGCTTCAAGAGGCCGGTGCTGATAGTGTTTGGATCGATAAGGTAGGCAATGTTATCGGGCTTCGTGAAGGTAGAGTTGGAGATCGAACCATTGTGCTTGATGCTCATCTTGATACAGTCTTCCCAGCAGAAACCGATGTTACTGTAAAACACCGTGGTGATACCTTATTTGCTCCCGGAATTGGCGATGATACGCGTGGTTTAACCATGGTTATCGCGGCATTAAAGGCTATGGAAAGTGCCGGAATAGAAACCGATGCCCACATTCTCTTTGTTGGAACTGTAGGCGAAGAAGGACTCGGTGATCTAAGAGGGGTTAAATATCTTTTTAATGAGTCTGGAATTAAAATTGACAGCTGGATCTCAATTGACGGAGGGGCGATTGGTAGAGTTAACAATACTGCGCTTGGTTCAATGCGCTATAAGGCTATATTTAAAGGTAAAGGCGGACATTCATGGGGTGCATTCGGCTTAGGAAACCCACATCATGCCTTGGGCAAAGCTATTAACTACTTTGTAACCGACGCCAGCGAACTGGTAAAAACTGGTGAAAAAACCAGCTTTAATGTTGGTCGCATTGGGGGTGGCACCTCAATTAATTCTATCCCTTTTGAGTCATGGATGGAAGTAGATATGCGTTCTAAAGATCCAGAGCAACTTGCGAAAATTGATAAGCTTTTTAAGGAATCGATGCAAAGAGCATTAGAGGATTACAATAAAACAGATATAACTTCTCCTGTTGAGCTTGAGCTGGTACCCCTGGGCAATCGGCCTACGGGTACAATAAGTGCGGACACCCCCTTAATTCAAAAGGCGTTGGCTTCGTCTGAATACTTCGAAATCGATCCCCGCTTAACTACGGGCTCTACGAATGCTAATATTCCCATTTCACGCGGTATTCCTGGTATAACTATTGGTCGTGGTGGCAGAGGCTCCGGTGGTCACTCGCTAAATGAATATTGGATCAACGATAATGGTGCAGAAGCGATTAAATTAGCATTGCTGATAACAGCTAGTGAAGCTGGTGTATCCATGAAAATGAAGAAGAAGTAACATAGAGCTTATACCCTTTAAAAGCCGAAGCCCTGTAGTCGTGCAACTACAGGGCTTTTTTTAACTAACTACTACTTCAGATTATTCAGGTATTAACTGAGTAAACAAGTTCATTTTGCTAGGCATTTTCCAATACCTGAGGCGATCCTTTCATGATATCTTCCGAAGCTCCTTCTTCGAACTTCTTGAAGTTATCAACAAACATTTTAGCCAATTTATTTGCTACTACATCGTATTCAGCTTTATCGGCCCATGCGTTTCTTGGGTTAAGAATTTCTGATGGCACACCTGGTACATCTACAACCATATCCAATCCAAATACAGGGTGGTGTTCAGTAGCTACGTCATCAAGCTTTCCTTCTAATGCAGCAGTAATCATAGCTCGTGTATAGGGCAGTTTAACCCTACTACCAACACCATAGCCTCCACCGGCCCAGCCAGTATTCACCAGCCAGATGTTCACATCATGTTTTGTCATTTTTTCACCAAATAACTCAGCATATTTTGCGGGGTGTAGTGGCATAAATGGTGCGCCGAAACAAGCAGAAAACGCGGCCACAGGCTCCGTAATACCGGCCTCAGTTCCTGCAACTTTAGCAGTATAACCAGAAATAAAGTGATACATCGCCTGGTTTACATGAAGTTTTGAAAGAGGTGGCAGTACGCCATAAGCATCACAAGTTAAGAAGAATACATTCTTTGGAATATTTCCAACACTTGGAACTGCAGCATTCTCTATATGATATAATGGATAGGATACACGGGTATTTTCTGTAACAGAATCGTCTTCAAAATTAACTTTGTTGGTTCCAGGGTAGAAACGCGTATTCTCTAATATTGCACCGAACTTAATGGCATCCCATATTTCGGGTTCCTTTTCTCTGGATAGGTCAATTGTTTTGGCATAACATCCTCCCTCGAAATTAAAGATTCCATCATCAGTCCAACCATGCTCATCATCACCAATTAGCTTACGATTTGGGTCTGCAGACAAGGTTGTTTTTCCAGTTCCTGATAAACCAAAAAACACTGCCGTATCACCTTCATTATTCATATTGGCAGAGCAATGCATCGAAAGCACGTTCTTTTGGTCCGGTAACAAGAAGTTTAGTACTGAGAAAATGCCTTTTTTGGTTTCTCCTGTGTATCCTGTTCCTCCAACAAGAATTATTTTCTTTGTGAAATTAATGATAGCAAAATTTTCCTGACGTGTTCCGTGTTTTTCCGGATCTGCTTTAAACTCAGGAATGGCCAAAACAGTGAAATCGGGGTGAAAATCAGATAGTTCATCTGGTTCTGGTCGTATAAACATATTATAACAGAATAAGTTATGCCATGCCTGGGTGTCGATAACCCTTACCTTCATTCTATAATTTGGATCCGCTCCAGCAAAGGCATCACGCACATAGAGTCGCTTCATACCAAGCGATGCAATCATTTCCTCATAGATGAGGTCAAACTTATCTTCTGGAAACTCCTTATTAATTGCTCCCCACCAAACTTTATCCTTTGTCATATCATCTTTAACAATGAATCTATCTTGTGGAGATCGGCCGGTGAACTTACCCGTATCAGCCATCAAGGCACCTTTATCGGTTAGAACAGCCTCGCCGTTTTTTACAGCTTCCATTACAAGTTCTGCACGATTTAGATTCCATAGAACACCTTTAACATTAGTAAGTCCTAGACCAATAAGGTCTTCCATAAGGGATTGTAAGTTTGTGTTTTTCATGATTCTTGGTAGTTTGTTAAAATGACACTACAAAAGAACTCCACAGCTAGCACTTAAAACATGATATTTATCAACTATGCCGCTGATAATTAATTGTAATTCATGATCTTCGTACTAATATATTTGCTCTCCTCAAAGCATTGATAAACAACAAGTTAAATGAGTACACAAGTAGGAAAAAATAGTATAGTTAAGCTTCTTATTGCACTTGGTCTACCTCTTTTTGTGCTATTGATGCCATCCTCTTGGTTTCCATTAGACCAAATAACAGTTATTGAACAGCGAGTTGCGGCTATATTCGTTTTCGCCGCAGTGTTTTGGATAATAGAACCCATTCCAATCTATGCGACTTCAATACTCATCATTGTTTTCGAATTGATTATCATCTCCGCAGACGGCATGTATGCTTTTCGTGGTGAAGGAGCTGATTTTGGAACAATGCTGTCGTATAAAGAAATTATGGCGACTATGGCCTCTCCTATTATTCTGCTTTTTCTTGGAGGTTTTTTTCTTGCCATGGCCGCGACAAAATATCGCTTAGACATCAACCTGGCACGGGTTCTGCTTACCCCATTTGGTACCGATCCTAAGTGGGTAATGTTAGGCTTGATGCTAATTACAGCCTTTTTCTCCATGTTTATGAGCAACACAGCAACAACAGCAATGATGTTATCGATTCTTGTGCCTGTTCTTGCCTTATTTGAACCGGGTCAGAAAGCACGCACCGCCTTTGCTTTATGCATACCCCTAGCAGCCAATCTCGGTGGAATTGGCACCCCTATTGGCACTCCACCAAACGTAATTGCGCTTAAATACTTAACAGGATCAAATACCATTGGGTTTGGCGAATGGATGACCTTTGGTGTACCACTAGCCCTCGTTGCTCTTATTATTGCCTGGGCACTACTACAATTGTTTTTCCCAATGAAAGGGGCGAAAATCGAGTTAAATATTAAGGGCAAATTTCTAAAGAACCCGAAGGCCTATATCGTTTATGTCACCTTTGCCGTTACCATTCTATTGTGGCTCTTCGATTTTGCCCACGGTATGAATGCCTATATCGTTGCCATGATTCCGGTTGGGGTATTCCTTAGTTTCAATATCATTAATAAAGAAGATCTTAAAAAAATAAGTTGGGATGTACTTTGGCTGGTTTCTGGTGGTATAGCCCTTGGCATGGCTTTAGAAAAGAGTGGCTTAGCAAGCAATATCGTGGCTAATATTCCCTTTGGTGAGCTACCCATCTTTTTTGTTGTTGCTTTAGTTTCATTTCTGGCTGCAGTTATGGCTAACTTTATGTCCAATACTGCTACGGCCAACTTGTTACTGCCATTAATTGCTGCACTGGGAACCTCAATGCCCGGCGTTGCCGATATTGGAGGAAGCAAAATAATTATATTAGGCGTAGCGCTTTCAGCATCGCTTGGAATGGCGCTGCCAATTAGCACCCCTCCAAACGCACTAGCACATGCAACTGGCGAAATCGAGACAAAAGATATGGCTAGAATAGGTACAACTATGGGCTTTATTGGATTGGGATTAGTATTTTTAACCTTAACAATTTTAGGCTTAATAGCCCGGGGATAATGGATCAATCGTGGTTTAGAACGAGCAAAGATGTTGACTGGCTCAAGCAGCAATATTTCAATGATGATTCTAATATAATTCGGATCAAGAAGGGTGAATATTTGCTAAAACCAGATACCCGTAACGAACGTCTTTTTCTTATTATCAGCGGCACACTCGACGGCTACATCGGTGAAAGTTTAGAGGATCCTTTTAAGATATTTAGCAGCACAAAAGACATGTTCATTGGCGTTTTTAGCTTTTTTAGCTCAGAGCACATGAGTTACTCAACGGTTATTGCCAAAGAAGATAGTGAAGTACACTACATCGATAGAAGTCAGCCTGAGGTACGTGAGGCAGAATTTGCGAAGCATTTTTTGCCAGTTATTGTTAATGAGATTTATCTCCGTCAGCTTGTAGCTTCGAAGTTAAGTGTTGAACGACATGCGGCTATTAAAAAGTTAGCGGAAAGTGAGAAAATGAGCACTTTAGGTCAGTTGGCAGCAGGAATTGCCCATGAACTAAACAATGCTTTGGGTGTGGTACAACGAAATACCGTTTGGCTTACGGAAAACTTGAATGAGTACTTCCGCCAAGAGGAATCGGCTATTTATCCTTTCTTTAAAAATAGTGTAGAAAATGGTCAGCGACATTCTAGCAATATGATCCGCACTCGAAGGAAAGAAATTGAGAAAAAGTATCGTCTTTCTCCCATGATGTCTAAGAAATTGGCGAAGTCGGGAGTTGGCGATGAAGAAATTGAACTGATTATTAAAAATGGCCTTAACGAGTTCATTCCTATAAAATTCATGATTGATACCGGGTTGTCCTTACATGATATGGGTGTTGCCGCACGGCAAGGTGCTCATGTGGTTAAATCGGTTAAGGAGCTTGGCAGTACACATAAGGTAGAGGTTGTTGTAACGAACATCGAAGAGACTATTCGTGAAGCATTAGCCCTAACGAAGAATATGCTCATTGGCGTTAAACTAAGTACCGAAACCGAGGTTGATGCCACCATTTTAGCACATCGCGGTGACTTAGTACAGATTTGGATTAATCTACTTAAAAATGCCAGCGAAAGTCTGAAGGGATCTAACACAGAAAACCCCGAAATTGCCATTAAGATTTCTGAAAAAAGCAGGAACTACATTATAACAATAACCGACAATGGGCCCGGAATAAGCAAGGAACTACTTCCTACAATCTTTCAACCTAATGTTACTACTAAAGTCGACGGGCTTTCATTTGGTTTTGGGTTAGGCCTGTCGATAATCAAAAAAATAGTTGAGAGCTATGAAGGTGCGGTCTCGGTCTCCAGCATACCGGGACGAACCACCTTCCTTGTGCAATTACCTAAAAAATAACCAGGATTATGGAAAATATAGTCATCATCATCATCGAAGATCAAAGAGAAGTACTTGAAGCCGTTGCTAAAGATTTATCCCTATTTGAAGATGCTTTCATACTGGAAGAATGCGATTCTGCCGATGAAGCCGAGGAGCTCATGGAAGAATTAGACTCTGATGGAGACTACATCGGACTTATCATCTCCGATCATATCATGCCGGGTAAGACCGGAGTCGATTTTCTAATTGAGATGAATGATGATCCTCGTTTTCGTGACAGCAAAAAAATACTTCTTACTGGCTTAGCCACCCATAGCGATACCATCAATGCGATCAATAATGCAGCTATCGATCGCTACATAGAGAAACCGTGGAATGCTGATGAGCTAATAAACTACGCTAAAGCACTTATCACAGAGTATATTCTAAAGAAAGGGATACCTTATCAAGCCTACATGAAATATCTTGATAATGAAATTCTCCTCAAGCATTTGAGAACAAGTACCTGAGTTGGTTAGTTGAGTGATTCTGGCGGGTTGAGGTCGTTCAGTTCGCCCATTTGTCTTAGTAGATCGAAAGTTTTATTGGCTTCTTCTTCATCAACCACACTGATAGCAACTCCGACATGAACCATTACATAATCTCCCACATTGGCTTCCGGCACCATCGATAAATTAATATCCTTTTTTATATCACCAAAAACTACCGTGCCCTGACGAAATGTTTCGTCAAGCTGATTCGTTATTTCTTCAATTCTTCCTGGGATAGCTAAACACATTATATATTCTTTTCTAACCAGTTATACCATTCACCCATCCCCTCTCCTGTTGTAGCAGAAACCTCAAAAAACGTAAGATTTGGATTTACTCGAAGAGCGTAATCTTTGGCTCGTTCGATGCTAAAATTCACATAAGGCAAAAGGTCTATTTTATTGATGATGCAAACTTGTGAATGCTCGAACATGTCCGGGTACTTGATGGGCTTGTCGTCGCCCTCTGTAGTACTAATAATTACAACCCTATTTTTTTCACCAAGATCGAACAAAGCAGGGCAAACTAAATTGCCAACATTTTCAATCATCAGAACGGAATTCTCTTGCAAGTCGAGCTGGGTATAGGCAGAATGCACCATTTCACTATCAAGATGGCATCCTTTGCCAGTATTGATTTGGCGGACTGGTATATTTAAAGCATTAATCCTGTCAGCATCATTTGTGGTCTGCTGATCTCCCTCGATCACAGCAAAGTTAATGCGGTCTTTTAAATCATCCAGTGTGGTTTCTAAGAAGGTAGTTTTTCCAGACCCTGGTGAGCTCACTAAATTTATAGCGAAGATCTTCTTTGCTTCAAAATAGCCTCGGTTTCTTTCAGCCAACAGTTGATTCTGTCCTAATATCTCCTTTTCTACCTCAATTACTGTTTTTTCATGTCCATGAGAATGATCATGGTGGTGCTGATGGCTTTCTATATGAAAACTGCCAGCGGTTGCAAACTCACCTGGTTTAAGAATAGTTGCACCATGCTCTCCAACACCACATCCACAAGTACTACACATAGCTAGTCTATTTAATTAATTTTAATTCTATTCAACTTCGAGTGCTTTTACGCGCAACTCTTTACCTCTAAAAACATCTTTAAAATAGCTTCCACATATCGGGCACGTATCATAGCTATTTTCAACAGCGAATTCATGCGCGCAGTCTATGCATTTCGCTTTGGCATGAATCAGATCAATTTCTCTCCTGGCCGATTCAAGGACTGTATCCTTTACCGCAACAGGCCAAGCAAAGTCGAGAGAATCCAATTCTATCCCAGCCATTGTACCAATCTCAAGTTCAATAGCAACGACCCTTTTCGCCTGTGCCTTTTTGCTTTCTTCCTCGGCTATCTTAACGATACCCAATGCGATTGATAGCTCATGCATTTTAGTAAGGAATGCCCTAGGCGTCCTTTGTATACTTCTTTCTTACCAAGAGCACGATCGCAACAAGTACTATGGCAAGCACTATTCCAATATGCAATGGAGAAGTAAGATAATGCCAGATCTCGTGTCCGGTAAATGTGCCATGACCCGGGTGAGCCATTAATCCGGTGCTAATTAGTAACCCAGCAATAACCAAAAATCCTTTTATGAGTCGATTCATAGTGTTTAAATATTTACTGTGCATTAAATTTCGCTGTTAATTTAGAAACTATATTTATTGATTATCCTGATATAAATCATCTTTTAAAAAGAAAATAAATTTTAATATGCATTCATAATCCGCTAACCTGAAATTGCGATAGGCATATATTTTATTGAAATAAGCACGAAAGCTAATCTCATTATATACCTATTTCACGCATGAATGAAACTTTAGAGAAAAGAGAAACTTATTATGAGAGTATAATCAAGAGTGGATTCTCTCGTAGAGATTTTATGAAGTTTACTGCCTTCATGGCAGCCTACATGGGGGTTGAATACTCTGCTATTGGGCAAATTACCAAAGCACTAAAAACAACACCTCGGTTACCCATTATTTGGGAACATTTCCAGGAGTGTACTTGTTGCAGCGAATCGTTTATCCGCACCGACCACCCAATTGTGGCCGACATCTTACTAGACAAGGTATCTCTCGACTATTCATTAACCTTAATGGCAGCATCCGGACATCAGGCCGAAGCTGCTAAAAAGGCAACAATGGAAAAATATAAAGGGGAGTACATTCTCGCAGTAGAAGGATCGGTCCCTATGGGTAATGAAGGCTATTGCTGCATTGCTGGCCGTAGCGCTATCGATCAGCTCAAAGAATCGGCTGCAGGTGCGAAAGCTATTATTGCCTGGGGAAGCTGCGCTACTAATGGCTGCGTTCAGGCTGCTAAGCCTAATCCAACAGAGGCCACCCCTATCCATAAAATCATTAAAGACAAGCCAATAATTAATGTGCCCGGGTGTCCACCAATCGGTGAAGTAATGGCTGGGGTAATTGTACATGTTATTGCCTTTGGCAAATTGCCTGAACTCGACCGACTTGGCAGACCAAAAGCATTTTATGCTAAGCGAGTGCACGATAGTTGTTATCGTAGACCTTATTACGATGCTGGTTTATTTGTAGAAAGCTTCGACGATGCCAATGCTAAAAAGGGCTATTGTCTGTATAAGGTCGGGTGTAGAGGACCTATGACGTATAATGCCTGTGGAACCATTAAATGGAATAATGGTGTGAGTTATCCAATACAATCTGGTCATGGCTGTATTGGTTGTAGTGAAGCTAATTTCTGGGATAATGGACCTTTCTATGAAAGATTAACGAATACTCCTGGTTTTGGTATTGAAGAAAATGCCGATAAAATTGGCATGATCGCAACAGGAGCAGTTGCCGGCGGATTAGCAGTTCATGCAGTCGCGGCTAATGTTAAAAAACGTCAAGAACTTACGAGGCGAAGGGAAGCAGGGCAAGATGTTGAGAAAAAAGTAGAAAGAAATATTTAAAATATTAAGACATAAATAAAATGGCTGAAAGAATTGTAGTTGATCCTATTACTCGAATAGAAGGTCACTTAAGAATAGAAGCAGAAATAAAAGACGGTAAAATCGTTGATGCTTACAGCTCCTCAACCATGGTTAGAGGAATAGAAGAAATCGTTAAAGGCAGAGATCCTCGGGATGTCTGGGCTTTCGTACAACGAACTTGTGGCGTATGCACAACTGTACATGCGCTTACTTCTGTACGAGCCGTAGAAGACGCATTGGGTATTGTTGTACCTCCTAATGCCGAAATGGTTCGAAATATTATGGAAGGCGCTCTCTATATGCACGACCATGTGGTTCATTTCTACCACTTGCATGCACTGGATTGGGTAGATGTGGTTTCGGTATTAAGTGCCGACCCAAAGCAAACTTCTACTATTGCTCAGAGCATCTCCAGCTGGCCAAACAGTTCGCCTGGGTACTTTTCCGACGTACAGAAAAGGATTAAAAAGTTTGTTGATAGCGGACAACTCGGAATTTTCGCGAATGGATACTGGGGTCATAAACAAATGAAGCTGCCAGCAGAAATCAATCTTTTAGCAGTAGCTCATTATTTGGAAGCCCTTGAATGGCAAAAAGAAATCGTTAAAGTCCACACTATTTTTGGTGGAAAAAACCCTCATCCTAATTATTTAGTTGGCGGAATGGCTTGTGCTATCAATACCGATGATCCTGGTGGACTAAATGCCGAACGCTTAGCCTATGTAGGTCAGTTACTCGCGGATGGCAAAGAGTTTGTTGACCAAGTATATCTTCCTGATTTGGTTGCAATTGCCGGATTCTACAAAGATTGGGGCGGAATAGGTAAAGGCTTTGGTAATTATATGGTCTACGGAGATTTCCCTACCAACGGTTATAATGATCCCTCGAGCTTTAAATTCCCAAGTGGGGTAATTAAAAACTTCGATGTTTCAACTATTCATGAAATAGATCATAAAGACAGTACCGAAATTGTAGAATATGTAAACAAGTCTTGGTACGATTATGCAGCGGGTAATGATGCGGGACTACATCCTTGGGATGGTGAGACTAAAATCAATTACTCTGGTCCTAAGCCACCTTACGAACACTTAGATGTTGACCAAAAGTATAGCTTCATCAAAACTCCACGCTGGAAAGGAGAACCAATGGAGGTTGGCCCATTGGCCAGAATGTTGGTGGGATATGCCCACGGACGCGAAGAGTTTACTGAAATAGTTAATAGTACCCTTGCTACACTCGATGTGCCGGTTACTGCCTTATTCTCTACCCTTGGCAGAACGGCTGCTCGGGGACTAGAGACTCAATTAGTTGCTGGTTGGACCATGGAGTTTTATAATCAACTAATGACAAATATTAAGAATGGCGATAGCCGAATGGCCAATGCCGAAAATCTCGATCCAAAAGGATGGCCTGCCGAAACGAAGGGAGTTGGCTATATGGAAGCACCTCGTGGTGCTCTGGCTCATTGGATTGTAATAAAAGATGGTAAAACTGCCAATTATCAGCAGGTAGTTCCATCAACTTGGAATGCCTCACCTAGAGATCCGATGGGTCAAATGTCGGCCTATGAAGCTACGCTTATCGGAACACCCGTCGAGGATCCAGAGTTACCCTTAGAGATAATTCGTACCATACATTCGTTCGACCCATGCTTAGCGTGCGCAGTACACTTGTATGACGAACATGGTAAGCATCTCTCGAGAGTTATTAATACATCAACTTGTACCGTTTAAAGAAGTTAGTATGGAAGCAATAGCTGAAGGATTCAGGAGAATATATGTCTGGGAACGCGCAGTAAGGACCTTTCATTGGTTAAATGTCCTCTCCATGCTCGTTCTAATTACTACCGGTATTATTATTGGTAACCCACCTGCACTTATGTCAGGGGCTGAGGCAACAAACCAATACTGGTTTGGTGTTACGAGATTTATTCATTTTGCGGCAGCGTATATCTTCATTTTTGCCTGGGCATTTAGATTGATATGGGCGTTTCTTGGCAATAAATATGCAAGCTGGAGGGTATTCTTTCCTTACACCCGTAAGGGATTTCATAACCTCTTGCATGTACTAAAGATGGATATTTTGCTAGGCAACCCAAAAGTTTTTGATTGCACCCAATTGGCCGTTGGCCATAACGCATTGGCAGGATTGAGCTACTTTATTTTCTTCCTCTTCGCAACCGTTCAAATATTTACAGGTTTTGGACTCTATGCCGACATGTCGACTTGGTTCTTCCCTAAGATTTTTAGTTGGGTTGTACCAATGCTTGGAGGAGATTTTGCTGCTCGTTTTCTTCACCATATTGTTATGTGGTTCATGGTAATATTTAGTGTTGTACATATCTATTTGGTTATGTACCACGATTGGCTAGAAGGAAGAAGTGAAATATCATCGATGATAAGCGGATATAAATTTGTTCGACCTCGTAGATTAAAGAAAGATTAAGTAGTATATGAATAATACAATGTATCAACCAACAGGAACGAATTTGACGAATATTTTCGATCAGCGAGGAGAAATATTGGTTATGGGAGTAGGAAACTATCTCATGGGCGATGAGGGCATTGGTGTACATATTATTCAAGCCATGGAAAAAATGAATCTCCCGGACTACCTCGATACACTCGATGGTGGTACCGGGGGCTTTCTTTTAATGAATTACTTTGATGATTACCCCAATATCATTTTCGTAGACGCAACTATGGATGGCAACCCCGCAGGTACTATTACCGTTACTGAACCTAAGTTTGCAAGCGACTTCCCAAGTGCTCTCAGTGTACACGATGTCGGACTTAAAGATATGATTGAAGCAGTTTATCTCTCCGAAAAAGTACCTAGAATGTTTCTTATCACTATTTCGATTAATGAGATAAGGCCAATGACGCTGGAGTTATGTGATGAAGTGCGAAATGCAATCCCAAGCGCCATTCGAAAAATCAAAGAAGTAGCATCTCAGATCATTCCCTAAAAACCAGTCGCCTTATTTAGTTCTAATATTCTTAAAATTACATCAATCAAGCCCTAAGGTTGCTTAATACATATTTTTAGTATCTTGCGATATGGGCTCAATTCTACCTGGGTATGAATACGATATTTTTATTAGTTATCGGCATAACGATAATCTTGATAATTGGGTAACCGACTTTGTTGAGGCGTTAGAAAAAGAACTTAAATCCACCTTAAAGAATGATGTTAGTATTTACTTTGATAAGAATCCACATGACGGGCTACATGAAACTCATCTTGTTGATGAATCTTTAGCTAAAAAACTCAAGTGTTTAGTCTTTATTCCTATCATTTCACAAACCTATTGCGATGTAAAAAGTTTTGCTTGGCAGCATGAATTTCTTCCTTTTAACACCTTGGCACAACAAGATGAATTAGGGATGAATATTACCTTAAGTAATGGCAATGTTGCAACTAGAATTCTACCAGTAAAAATTCATCGCCTAGATCATGACGATCAACATACATTAGAAGCTATATTAGATGGCCCTCTGCGGTCAATCGACTTTATTTATACAGAATCAGGGGTAAATAGACCCTTAAACCCAACTGATAAGCAAGAAAAAAACCTCAATAATACACTCTATAAAAATCAGGTTAATAAAGTAGCCAATGCACTAAAAGATATCGGCAATTCACTAATAAATAAAGCTAATGGCACTCCAGTAATTCCCACAACTCCAAACTTACTTTCAGAGCAAAAGCCTTCTTTTAAAAGAGTGGGATGGTTCAGCTTAATTGCAGTAGCTATTTTGATTATTGGCTATTTCGGGATAACAGAATACAAGCGCTATTCTACCCATGAGATTTCAGAGGTTACTCCCGAAACAAAGTCCATAGCGGTGCTACCCTTCACCAATATGAGCTCAGATACTGAACAAAACTACTTTTGTGATGGAATTGCAGAAGATATTCTTATAGCACTCACTCAGTTGCAAGGGCTAAAAGTAACTGCTCGAACGTCAAGTTTTTCTTTTAAAAATAAGGATTTAGACATAAGAGAGATAGGAAAAAGATTAGGGGTTGCGTCGGTACTTGAAGGGAGTGTACAGAAGTCCGGCAATAAATTACGAATTACTGCTCAGCTAGTAAATGTTGATAACGGAATTAGTCTATGGTCAGAAAGCTATGATCGAGAAATCGACGATATCTTTCTTATTAAAGATGAAATTACTCAAAACATTGTAAAGGCATTATCATTAAAACTTACGAACAATGAACTTAAGAAACTAGAGAATGTAAAAACACAAAATATCGAAGCTTATGATCTTTATTTACGAGGTAGGGAATATTACATAAATTATCATACCAAAACCGTACCCTTTTCTATTCCGTTTTTTGAAAAGGCCATTGAAATTGATAGTAATTATGCTCTAGCTTATGCTGGTCTATCAGATAGTTACATTGTCTCCTATATGTACATAAATAATGACCCTAAAACTTTAGAATTAGCACTCTCTGCTAGTAAAAAAGCCTTAGAACTTGACTCAGAATTGGTAGAAACTCATACTTCTAGAGGAATTGCCCTATCTCAAAATAATCAGTTCGAAGAGGCAGAAAGAGAGTTTAATCTGGCATTGGAAATAAACCCAAGACATTTTGGTGCACATTATGAATATGCGCGTGCGCTAAAATCTAAAGGAATGCGTAGTAAGTCTGTCGAGCACTTTAGGTTGGCTGCTGAAATTGAGCCTGATAATTATTTGCCAATATTATTTCTAGTAGGAGACTATGAAGATTTAGGAATGACGGATAAAATGAAGGAAGCAAATAAGAGAGCGATTAGTGTATTTGAGAATCATATTGAACTAAACCCTGATGATAGTAGAGCATTATATCTTGGGGCAGGCAGCTTTATCATGAATGGTCAAATCGATAAGGCGTTGGAGTGGCTTGACAGGGCGGTGTTATTAGACCCAACGGAAACAGCTGTATTATATAATGCGGCCTGTATCTACTCTAGGCTTGGTAAACAAGAAAAAGCTATTGACTTTTTCAGCCGAGCTATTGATTCAGGATTTAGTTCTAGAGAGTGGATAAAAAATGATTCAGATCTTGACAACATAAGAGTTGACCCAAGGTTCGAGGAGATTCTGTTAAAAATTAAATAAACTGGTTATTTACAAACCATTTTTGGGGAACTGACATCAATCATCATTTGTCATTGACCAATTAGCTACCTTGGCTTAATCGAAACCTTTCATATTCATATAACCGGCGTTGTTCAAGGTGTGGGTTTTAGGCCCGGTGTTTATCAACTTGCCAATAAATATAAGTTAACTGGTTGGGTTAATAATTCAAGCGATGGAGTTCATATTGAGATAAATGCCAATGAACTAACTGCACGAAAATTCCTAGCTGAAATTGTTAGTAATCCACCAACCCTAGCACGTATTTCAACTACCAATATTGAGAAGGCCCAGAACCAAATTTTTACTAGTTTCGATATCATTGAGAGCAGTTCATTGCAACCCTCTAATTTACCACTGACGCCCGATTTCGCACTTTGTGATGATTGCCGACATGAAATAATGGATCGTGATAATCGGAGATTTAGCTATGCCTTCACCACATGTACTAACTGTGGCCCACGGTACTCCATTATTACAGATATGCCCTATGACCGGTCCTTAACTACAATGAAGTTATTTCAGCAATGTCCAATCTGTTCTAAAGAGTATAATGATCCGACCAATAGACGCCACTATTCACAAACTAATTCATGTCAGCAGTGCGGTATCACCCTAGAAACCGAAGATCGAGAGATTAGTATCTCTGAAATTACCCAGGAACTAGAAAGCGGTAAAGTTCTAGCGGTAAAAGGGATAGGAGGTTATTTGTTACTAGTTGATGCGACAAATACTGAGGCCATTAAGAGCTTAAGAACCCGAAAGAATAGACCATCTAAGCCGTTTGCGGTTATGTATCCAAGCATTCAGGCTATTGAAAAAGACTTTGACGTCTCAGAAGATGTAAAGACTATATTAAGCAATGAGGTTTCACCGATTGTACTTCTTGAACAAAAGAAGAATGAGAACGGTATTATAAAGGAAGAAATAGCCCCGGGGTTAAATACAATTGGTTGCATGATTCCTTACGCGCCCCTATTTCAATTAATTCTAGACAGACTCAATAAGCCTATTGTCGCTACGAGCGGTAATGTTAGCGGTTCGCCAATTATTTACGATGATAAATTGGCTATAAAGGAACTCGGCGAAATTGCGGATATTATTGTTCGGAATGATCGTGATATTGTTGTGCCACAAGACGATTCGGTGATTCGTTTCACCCAGGCCTTTAATCATAGTATTGTTATTCGTAGATCACGAGGCCTAGCACCAAACTTGCTCAACCCTGGAATTGACATTCCTTCGAAGCCTATTCTAGCGTTAGGAGCCCAAATGAAAAGTAGTTTTGCCTTATCGAACCTGTCGAACTTATATGTTAGCCAGTATTTGGGTGATATGGAAAATTATCTTACCCAAGAATCTTATAAATCAACATTAAACCACTTATTGCAAATATTTAAGGGCAGTCCAGAGGCTCTAGTTGGCGATTTGCACCCTAACTATTTCACTACTGAATTCGGCCATGAGATGGCTAAGATCGAGCAAATCCCATTCCATCAGGTTCAACATCATAAAGCACATTTATATGCGGTATTGGGTGAAAACAGATTTTTAGATACAACAGAGCCAATTCTGGGAATCATATGGGATGGGACAGGCTATGGCGATGATGAGATGATTTGGGGTGGTGAAACATTTGTCTACCAAAATGGATCTACAGAACGCGCAGCACACCTCCCCTATTTTCCTTTTTTATTAGGAGATAAAATGCCAAGAGAACCGCGTATCTCGGCGCTTGCGGTAGGTAGTCTAATGGAGGAAGATGTTGAATATTTTAAGAATAAATTCACAACAGCAGAATGGGAAGTCTACCTGCCGATGTTGGCCAAGCCAACATTGCGGACATCGAGCATGGGAAGAGTATTTGATGCTGTTGCATCGGTTGTGCTCGATATAAACAAAATCTCATACGAAGGCGAAGCGGCAATGATACTCGAAGCCGCAGCAAGCGCCTACATCATAGATAATCCTAATAAGAAAATTTTAAGTTATTCGTTCGAGCAATGCACTGAACCCCTATTATCAATCTTAAAAAGCGTTATTGATGACAAAAAGAATGGCAAAAGCAGTGGAACAATAGCGGCTCGGTTTCATCGAAGTTTAGTAAATTTGATTAGGCACGAAGCCCAAAAACATAAGCTTAAGAAGATTGCCTTTAGCGGAGGTGTATTTCAGAACAGTTTATTGGTTGATATGATCCTGACAGATTTGCGAAACGATTTTGAGCTCTTCTTCCATCAGCAATTATCACCGAACGATGAGTGTATTTCTTTTGGACAAATGGCCTATTACGCTATCCACGAAAAAGACCTGACATGAAATATCAATCAGAGTATAGAAATCCAGACCAGGTTAAAGTTTTATTAAATCAAATTAAGGAAACCGTAACTCGCCCTTGGCAAATTATGGAGATTTGTGGGGGGCAAACGCATGGTCTTGTAAAGAATGGCATCCTTGAACTCCTCCCCGATGAGATCACAATGATTCATGGCCCGGGCTGTCCGGTTTGTGTTACACCCCTTCATCTGATCGATACAGCCGTAGATCTAGCCCGACAACCGAACGTTATCCTCTGCTCCTATGGTGATATGCTTAGAGTGCCTGGATCTGAAAAAAGCTTGCTTACCGCTAAGGCTGAAGGAGCTGATGTCCGTATTTTATATTCGCCACTAGAAGCTCTGGAGATCGCCAAAGCAAATCCGGAGAAGGAGGTTGTTTTTTTTGCTGTGGGGTTTGAAACAACGGCACCAGCAAATGCATTATCTGTCTTTCAGGCTAATTTGTCTGGGATTGCTAATTACTCCGTCTTGGTATCTCATGTCTTAGTACCCCCAGCAATGGAAGCGGTGTTAAATGATCCTGAAAGTAAAATTCAAGGCTTTTTAGCAGCCGGTCATGTTATGACTATTATGGGTTTTGATGAGTATATTCCCCTTGCAGAGCGTTACAAAATCCCAATCGTTGTCACCGGTTTTGAACCTGTCGATCTGCTGCAAGGTATCCTCAGGGTCGTAGAACAGCTGGAACAAGGCCGCCATGAAGTTGAAAACCAATACGGTCGTGTTGCAAGGGACGCAGGCAATGCTCAGGCCAGAAAAATAATTGATCAGGTATTTAAAATAGACAATCGCGTTTGGCGCGGCATCGGCGAAATTCCACTTAGTGGTTACGAACTTAAAGATGAATATGCCGCTTACGATGCCAGTCTTAAATTTGAAACAAATTTGGTTGCGGTGGAAGAAAATAAGCTTTGTATTGCCGGACAAGTATTAAAAGGAATAAAGAAGCCACGCGAATGTCCTGCTTTCGGAAAGGAGTGTACGCCAGAAAATCCACTTGGTGCACCAATGGTATCTTCCGAAGGCGCTTGCGCTGCCTATTTTCATTATTCAGTTTAAACCTAAGACTCTAGCTCTAAGATTATGCTTTCAATAAAACTAAATTGTCCCCTCCCCGAGCTCGACTTCGATGTAGTCACATTAGGTCATGGCAGTGGAGGTTTGCTTACCAACAAGCTTTTAGATCAGACCATTTTTAAGCTGCTTCATAATGACACTTTGGATTTGCGACATGATGGAGCCGTATTTCCGGCATCTGGGCATCTTGCTTTCTCAACAGATAGCTTTGTTATCTCACCGATTTTCTTTCCTGGAGGTAATATTGGAGAGCTGGCCGTAAATGGTACGGTAAACGATTTGGCCATGTGTGGCAGTAAGCCTAAATATATTTCTTTAGGGCTGATTTTAGAAGAAGGCTTGCCAATGACAGAATTATGGGAAGTATTACTTGGTATAAAGCAAGCCTGTGAAAAAGCAGGAGTTCAAGTAATTACGGGTGATACCAAAGTTGTTGAACGTGGCAAAGGCGATAAAGTATTCATCAATACCACAGGGATTGGAGAAATGCTCCCAACAGCGAAAATTGGAGCCTCGAATATAAAGGTTGGCGATAAAATTATTGTTAATGGAAATATTGCTACCCATGGAATGGCCATTATGGCTTTAAGACATAATATCAGCTTTGATAAACCTATTGAAAGTGACACAACCAACTTAAACCATACTATATCCTCACTTATTGAACAATTTGGTGATGACATACATTTATTACGCGACCCAACACGGGGAGGTGTAGCCGCTACCCTGAACGAGCTGGCCCGCGACATAAACCTTGGGATGGAGGTAAATCAGGTTGATTTGCCTATCGATAGCCGTGTGGATAATGTTTGTGAAATGTTAGGACTAGATCCACTGTACGTAGCGAATGAAGGTGTTTTTGTAGCATTTGTTGCCTCGGAAGTTGCAGATGAATTTTTAACAAAACTGCAAAGTACTCAAGATGGCAATAATGCCGCTATTATTGGTACGGTCGTTGAAACACACCCTAAGAAGGTAATCCTAAATTCTGCTATAGGGGGAAAACGAGTAGTAAATATGGCCATTGGAGAACAGCTACCAAGAATTTGTTAAGGGGTCCCGTGAAAAATATACTTAATCGATTCGTGTTTCAGCCCGCAAGATTCTCATTTACTCAACACACTTCTCAATTCCGACGCAGGAGGAATTTAACGACCGACGGCCCCACTTTCGACTTGGTATAGCTTGTGCCATCGCATAAACATTAGCGTCACTTAATCGGTGAAGCCAGAGCTTAATAAGGCGCTATCAGACTGGCTTATATGTCTAATAAACTTATCTTTTATCCCCTGATTCTTTCATATCTTTATGCTACAAATCCTTATCGCTAATCAAATAATACCGTTATGGAAATTCAATATCTCGGACATGGCTGCATTCAAATAATCACATCAGGAAAA
>CBDUMS010000038.1:0-29806 GCA_965368405.1 uncultured Cyclobacteriaceae bacterium | reverse complement strand
CCAATATATAAACAAGGTTATTCGCTTGTAAAGGATATAGTAACTGATAATAAGATGATACCCATAGAAGCAGGGTTGTATCGAATAGGAGCTGAACATTCTGAATCATTCGCTTTTGATAATGAATTTAACCCCCACGATGTTTTCATAAATGACTTTTCAATATCGAGTAGGCTTGTTTCGAATGGAGAGTATCTGGATTTTGTTGAAGATGGTGGGTATGAGGATTTTAGATTTTGGCATGATGAAGGCTATGCCTGGATTAGTGAGAATGAGATTAGAAAACCTTTATACTGGCACAAGGTTGAAGGCTCTTGGTATCAGTATAGCTTGGAGGGGCTGGTGCCATTAAATCCTGATCACGAATTAGGTCATATTAGCTTCTATGAAGCAGCGGCTTTTGCCCATTGGCGAGGATGTAGATTGCCTACCGAGGCCGAATGGGAAGTTGCTTCTGCAAAATTCAAATGGGGCACAAGGTGGGAGTGGACTCAGAGTGCGTACTTACCGTATCCTGGTTATGAAATCGCTGATGGAGCCCTTGGAGAATACAATGGTAAATTTATGGTAAACCAGAAGGTACTTCGCGGAGCATCTAATGCTACGGCTAAGGGACATAGCCGAAAAACATACCGTAATTTTTTTCATCCACAGCACCAGTGGCAATTAACCGGAATAAGACTAGCTAAATGATTGACCCGAATTTTTTAAATGACGTAGATAAAGGCTTATCTGCGAGACCCAAATTTTTGTCTTCTAAATACTTCTACGACGATCGGGGAAGTGAGTTGTTTCGTGAAATCATGGAGTTGCCAGAATATTATCTGACCAACGCAGAATATGAAATATTTCAATCACAGTCAGGTAAAATCGCTCAATTTCTTGATGCAAAGGAGATTAATGTTACAGAGCTAGGAGCGGGAGATGGTTCTAAAACTATTAAACTTCTACAAGGGATCATCGAAAATGATATTCATGTTCGATATTATCCGATCGACATTTCTTCATTGGCTATTGAACAGGTTGTAAGTAATGTTTCTCGAGCGCTGCCTAAGCTGGAGATTATTCCTCATACTGGAGATTACTTTGAGGAGTTACAGAAGATAAATTCTCCCGATGTGCATGAATTGGTCTTATTTCTGGGCGCCAATATTGGAAATTATGCGTACGATGATGCCGTTGAATTATTGAAATTTATCAGTAAGGCTATAAACCTTGGAGATTTTTTATTACTAGGGGTTGATAGGAGAAAGAATCCTGCGACAATAGCAGCGGCATATAATGATAGTTCTGGTGTTACCAGAGAATTTAACCTAAACCTGCTCACCAGGATTAACCGTGAACTCGGTGGTGATTTTGATATCAACCGTTTTGATTTTTATAGCAATTATGATCCGGAAACCGGCAATGTAAAAAGCTATATTACAAGCCTCGAAGATCAGGCAGTAACTATAAGCGCTTTGAACAAAGTGTTTAATTTCGAGAAGAATGAACTGATTTATACGGAATTGTCTAAAAAGTATCATTCAAAAGAATTGGTGGGCATGGCAGATGCGGCTGGTTTTGAATTAGTTGCAGAGTTTAATGACAACAAACAGTATTTTGGCGAATTCTTACTGAAGAAGTGTTAAAATAGAATGTGAGTAGAACTAAACTTCCTACGCAAAGGTTATACTACTATGAAAGCAAAATGGAACGACCAAGTTTTAGCAGAAAGCTCAGATACCGTAGTAATTGAAGGGAATCATTATTTCCCTCCGGAATCGATTAACAAATCTTTCTTTGAAACTTCGGAGCATCATACTACCTGCCCTTGGAAGGGCGTAGCCTCTTATTATACCATTAATGTGAATGGTGAGTTAAATGAAAATGCCGCCTGGTATTACCCGGAGGTCTCTGATTTGGCTAAGGGAATAAAAGGTTATGTGGCTTTTTGGAAAGGTGTAGAAGTAGTAGAATAGGCTTCGTTGGGCACTTCTATGGATACTGTAGTGCCCTCATTTAAATTTGATTCAATAGAAATTCTACCTTTAATTTTTTCAATTGTGTCCTTTACAATGTAGAGGCCTAGCCCAGAGCCTTCAGATTTTTCTGACGCACGGTAGAACATTTGGAATACACTCTCAAGATTCTCCTCGGCAATTCCTTGTCCATTATCGGCAACTGTGATCAATATAGTATCTTCAGTTTTTTCAGCACTGACCTTTATAAAGGGATTATTTTTGCTTAAATCATGGTATTTAATAGCATTAGTAATCAGGTTATTAAGTATAATTTTCAATCTTTTGGCATCCGAGCATACTGTAACCCCATCAAGAGTAACAATAAATTCAATTTTTTCTGATTTATCGAAATACTTGATTTCTTCTAAGATCTGATCTAGAAGGTCATCAAGCATAATTTTTTCAACAGCAATCTCGCTTTTCGCATTGACCGAGTACTCCATAATACTCCCTATGAAAGTCTCCAACTTTACTGTACTACTCTCCATCAAATCTAAGTATTGATGCATCTGAGAATCCTCTGTATCCATTTTCGCAACAGTCATAAGCCCCTGCAACGATTTTAAGGGAGCCACCAGATCATGTGATGATCGGTAAACAAAATGATCGAGCTCAGAGTATGCAAGCTTTAATTCGTTATTAACTGCCTGAAGTTTTTCACGCTCAATGCTAAGTTCTTTCGTACGTTCACTTACTCTTTGCTCGAGATTACGTTTGATTTTGAGCATTCTATTCGCACGAAGTCTTAAGTATAAAATAACACCTATGGCGAGAAGTGAAAAACCAATAATGTACAGATATTTTCGTTTATACCAGGGTAGGGTTACGCTTATCGTTAAGTTGCCAGGGATAGATTCTAAGGCGGTTCCAGTTACACGGGACTTAACTAAAAATGTGTAGGTGCCATGATTTAAGTTCGAATATTCCTTTGTGAACTGTTTACTATAGGACGACCAGTCATCATCAAAACCTCGAAGAAAGAAGCTGTACTCTAAATCTTCAGCGTTCACTCCAGGAGTAGTGTATGAAAATATAATGCTCTCTGGATCATAAATGGCGGTGAGGTTTTTAATATTATAGGTATTTCCCGTTCTCGTAGAAAGAGAACGAATGTACGTTTTAGGTATGAAGCTTGAAGTCGTAGCATTTAACATAAAACGCATTTGATATATTCCTGAATTTGAGGTGACCCAAAGATTTTTATTGCTATCGACAAATACATCACGAAGCTCCAGGTTGGGCAGTCCACTTTTGATATCGATTTTCCTTACAACCTCACCATCAGCATTAAAGAGAATTACCCCTTCTTGCCATGTAGTACAAACCACAATATTATCATCATACGACACGGCGCTGTATACGCCTGCAACTTTAAGGACCTCGCTTATAGGAACTTCCCATTTAGTCAGTTTTAAAGGGTTAAGTGTAAGCGTATAAATGCCATGCTCAGTTGTAAAGTAATGATATTCTCCATTGTTTTTTGTTGACAACACGGCAAAAGCTGCATCATCATATTGATCAAGTGTTATAAGTGTTTCCACTACGCTTTCGCCATCAATTCGGCTAATAAACCCATCGAAGGAGGAACATATTACCTTATCTTCTATAACAAAGGCATAAGAATTTTGAATCGGAATTTCTGTAATGCTATCATTATTGTATCTCAAAATCATATTATACGACACAAAGTAAATTCCTTGGCTTGTTTTCAGGATCTGCCAGACATCATCTACGGGTTGGTTAGAATGGAGTAGGCTAGTAAGGGAATGATATTTCCAATAACCTTGCGCGTCACTGTCCACATACCCAAATTCATTGTAGCCACCGATATAAATCCTCTCTTCATCTACCATCACGGCTTGCACACTAGAGTTATTATCTATCTCTAAAAGTTCCCAATCAGTACCATCATAGATTAGTAACCCTTCCGAATTTGCGAAAAATAACTTACCGTTTTTACCTTCAGTACCAGAATAGGTTGTTATACCTGCTTTATATGTAGTATAACTAAATTGTCGAATTTGGACCGTATCGATAGCTTGAGAGAAAGCATACGAAAAAGAACATAAAACAAATATGAGTAGAAGTGAACCCTGTCTCATTAAAAAAAGGCAATCAATTTGGTTTGCAACCTGTAAAAGTCCAAAGAAATACAAAAAACGTTAAAATAATCTTACATGCAAAACGATTAGGAAGATTAGCTCTGGGAGTGTTCAATGTATTAGTTTAGTAAAATCATGAGGTTCTAAGAATTATCATCCTTAGTTACAGCTACTGCTACAAAAAATAAGTAGTTACCTGTTCATTGTTATACGTATTTAATATAGCAGTTGTAGATTAGATTCAAAATGAGAAAATGTTCTCAAATTAGGAATTGGCTTATTGAAAAACCTGTCTATTCTGCTTTTCAAGATGGTTTTTACTTTGGCATTATGTTAGTTAGCTATTAATTACGGACATTTGCATGATTTTTTGTGGATTTATGATAAAAGGGAAGGTAAGAGTTGTATTGATATTTGGAGTGCTAGTAATTAGTTCCTTAAACCTATTAGCACAATCCGTAGGCAATTACGCTGTTTCAAGAACAACTGGCGTAACTTTTAATTCAATTAGTAGTACTGGTAGTTCTTTCTCGGGCTGGCGGTATTCTGGCACCTTTAGTGAAGACGACAACCGTAGTGTAGCTACCGATATTGGCTTTGACTTTTGGTATAATGGTCAGCGATACACACAGTTTTCGGTCTCCACAAATGGATTTATGGATTTTTCTAGCTCCGTTGATGACGGAGGTCCTCAATGTGATGACTATGGCTATTGTAATTTTCAATTTTCTAGCACCAGTGTCACAACCGGTACGTGGCTTGCCCTTGCTCCATTTTATGACGATATGACGACTGCAGGTGGTTCAGATCCTCTTGGAACCAGCATTAAATATTTAGTGAGTGGCACGGCACCGAACAGAGTTCTTACCGTTGAGTGGATTGGCATGGCGGTTTATCTAAATACCACACCAGACGTTAACTTTCAGGTTAAATTGTACGAGACATCAGGACAAATAGAGTATCTCTATGGAAATATGGATAATGGTACGAATACATTTTCATATACTGTCGGTATCAATGCTGTTTCAATAAGCAATCCACCAACTGCGGCGCAGTTACTTACACAGCAATCAGCTAACTCGGCAACCTTTAATAATACACCGCAGAACAACCTTTCGGTGATGCCTATTGCAAATTCTCGCATACGCTTTGTGCCACCAACACCAGCTAACCCTACCGGTAATTTAACATTTAGTGCTTTATCCAATACAGGTGTTACATTAAATTGGACCGACTGGGCGACGAATGAAACTGGCTACCTTCTGTATTATTCTACAGATGGCACTAATTACTTTTACCAAACACAAACTGCAGCTAATGCAACAAGTGCTGTGATCACTGGATTGTTGCCAAGCACAACCTATACTTGGAGGGTATATGCCGTAACTGAAGGCACCTTATCCTTACCATTATCTGCTAGTACAACTACTTTAGCACCGGGTACTGTAATCTCAATAACCACAGGTAATTGGAATGATCCTGGCACATGGGACTGTAATTGTATACCTACATCTGCCGACAATGTTATTGTAGATGAAACACATACTGTCCGAATACGCAATGGCAATGCGAATTCCAACGATCTCACAATTGGTGGAGGCACTTCTGGTAGGCTACGGTATGTAAGGAACAATGCCAGAACCTTAAATATAAATGGAAATTTAGTGATTAATGCCGGAGCGACGTTAGAAGTTAGAACCAATTCTAATACAACACATACCCTAAATGCAAGAGGCAATATCACAAATAATGGCACACTACAACTTGCAGCAGATGGTAATAGTTTATGTATCGCAAACTTTACTAAAGTTGATGGTAACCAAATTATTTCTGGTAATGGCACTACTACTCAGTTCTACACCATTAATATTAACAAAAACCTTAAATCTAATGTTCTGGAAGTAACTTCTACCAATTTTAGTTGCGATACAGATGCATTAAATTTTACATCCGGAGGAACATTTAAGTTTTCCAGTGGTGGCACCAATAGTTTTAGTCTCTTCAATACTGCCCGTACTATCCCAACAAATGGCTCGATTTGGATGAATAGTGCTTTAGGTTCTCTGAATTTTCCTGCAAGTGTAACATTTCAAGGAGACCTTCGCATAGACCAAGGCGTTATAAATATTGGTGATGCTGCAGATGAAAACCTCATCTCTAATGGAGGCACGATTTCTCTAAACGGTGGTACACTTAATATTGCCGGACAATTAACAAGAAGCACCACTGAGTCTACCACTTTCTTCCACCAAACGAATGGAATACTCGCGGTCCCTACTATTGGTTCTACTTCTACAACTGAGGCTCCATTTGCTATCGATGTTATTGGTTCTGAAATGAATGTTTCTGGAGGTACAATAGTACTATTACGTGAGGGAGGTAATGGCGCTAACGATCTTGGCATAAATACATCTGGCGTCACGCTGTCGAATATTACAGGAGGAACACTGCAAATTGGCGATGCAGCTTCGCCAGTAGCTCAAAATATTGGAGTAGAGTTAGGGACTCCGATTGGTAATTTTTTAATTAACAGCGCTAATGTTACAGCTATCTTGCAGGGAAACGACATCACCGTATTAAATGATGTTACCCTTAGTTCCGGAACATTAAATGATAATGGCTTTGAAATTGACTTGGCAGGTGATTGGCTGGTAACATCTGGATTAACCCTTCCATCAGCTTCAGGAGCGGCTAATTTTATAGGTGCGAATCAATCCATAACTTCAGCGGGCACTAGTTTTAGTAATTTAAATATTCTTGGCACTGACGTAAAATCTCTTCTCGATAACCTAAGTGTTTCTGGTGACCTAACAATTTCTAGTGAACTCGGGTTGTCGACGTCAGGACTTCAGTTGAGCATAGGGGGGGATTGGATTAATAATGGAACCTTTACACGAAATGCTGAGACACTTATCTTTAATGGCATTTCAAATCAGTCGTTGAGTGGAACCTCTTTAAATGAATTAACTAATATTACGGTTAACAAGACAGGAGGCATTTTAAATATTGATAATCAAGTTGACTTTTACGGTACTCTGGAAGTTCAATCGGCAACTACTGTCGATTTTGATGGTTCAGGATCTGGCATCTTTAGGCTTATATCTAGTGCAACGGACGATGCGCGAATTGGACAGGTGGCATCAGGTGCGGCACTTACTGGTAATTTGATTTTTGAGAAATACTTTGCTGGTCAGGGAATAAAGTATTGGCGTCATATTGGTACCGCAGTTCGCGATGCCACAATTGCAGATATGCAAAATGAAATCCCAATCTCAGGAACATTCACCGGTAATCAAAATGGAACAGGAGTAATTCCTTCTTTCGCATTGCCATCATTATATCAATATGATCCATCATCAGGTTTACCTACCGAAACACTAGATGACCGATGGGTAGTATATCCAACAACTACTAATACAGAGACTTTTACAGGCTCTGGTAACCCGGCTCAAGGCTATGCCATTTGGGTGCGCGACACTGGGCCAACGACATTTGACCTTACAGGATCACCTAACTATGGAGATGTCGATTTTAACATCTCAGGTGCAAATGAAGGCTGGAACCTTATCGCAAATCCTTATCCCTCTGATATTGATTGGGATGCTGTTACGGGTTGGTTAAAAACAGATATTCAAGGTGGTGCCATCCATATTTGGAATGGATCTCAATATTTGACTTGGAACGGTAGTATTGGCAGCTTAGGTAATGGCAGAATTGCTAAAGGACAAGGGTTTTGGGTGCAAGCATCGTCTGCATCGCCAGTTCTAACGGCAACAGAAGCCGTTAAAACAAGCTCGGCGGCAACAACTTACCGTCTCGCTGGTGAGGATCAGATCATAGATATGCCCATAATAGAGCTATGGTTAAAAAATGCAGGGAATGTTGACAAGTCCTATATACAGTTTAATTCGAAGGCAAGTAATAACTTTGATCCATATGATGCTGGAAAACTAAGAAACAGCATTTATAGTTTCTCAACGTTGACGTATGATTCAGTCAAGCTTTCAATAAATGCCTATAATCCTGATAATTGCACCTTCTCCATCCCATTGGTTATAGAAGATGCCGGCGCTGATGAATATACCATGGGTTGGTCTATGAGTACTGAAATATTGCAAAGTTATGATGTGAGACTATTTGATAAATCTAACCAATCAGCAGACCTAATAACCAATTTACAAGGCAGTAGAACCTTTACACTCGGAGATGAAGATCTCGAAGGAATAGCAAGTCGTTTTTCACTTGAGTTTACTACTAAGTTGCCCTCTACTAATATAGCAGCTCGATTAGACCAAAACTGTACTTCAAACATGCCTGGGCTATTAAGGTTGGATGATTCACAATTCAATTATACCTATGATATCGTTATTAACGACAGTTCTCAGGTTTCCATGCAAGGTTCGGGACAGAATATTACATTTGAAATTGATGATTTCATTGTACCTGGAAAGAACACGGTTCAAATATTCGCTTATAATAATAGTTGCCCTTCAGTCAATCAGACCTCAACGCATGAAGTTATTTATATCCACAAGCCGACTATTCTTTACGATGAAGAGAATAATTTGCTCTACGAAAAAGATTCGCTTGCAGGAATTTGGTATGTAAATGATCAGATTTACTCCTCTACGGCGGTCAGTGCTATTTTTCCAGGCCGAGAGGGTGGTGTTTATCGTTTAGTGGTAGCAAATGATATATGTCAATTCACTTCTAATGACTTCCTTGTAACAAGCCTTAATGATCAGCCAGGTTCATCAGACTTTACTATATCGCCAAATCCCGCAGCTCATACTATCAGAATTGAAGCTTTGGAGTTGCATTCCAATACCTTTACAACCTTAGTGATAAAAGATCTTTCAGGTAGGGTTATGTATAGTTCCGAGAATTATGACAAAGCTATTGACGTTTCTGCTTATCCAAATGGCATGTACATTTTATCTATAAATGGGCAATCTGAGACAATAAGCAAACGATTCATAAAGCATTAAGCCGGCTTACCGCTAATCAAAATACAACCTGAAATGCAAACGCGAACTTGCTTCAATGTCGATTTTGGAGTAATTTGCGAGTATGGCAAATTTTATCATCGAAGTTAATGGCAAGGAGAAACAGGTTGATGTTGCTCCAGATACACCTGTTCTATGGGTTCTAAGAGATCACCTAGATTTAGCAGGAACGAAGTACGGATGTGGTATTGGCGAATGTGGTGCCTGTACAATACATGTAGACGGTGTTGCGACAAGGTCGTGTCAGCTGCCCATATCATTGGTGGGCAAAAGTTCTATACTCACTATAGAAGGATTATCTCAAGAAGCAGACCACCCTGTGCAGCAAGCATGGCTGAAGCACGATGTTCCACAATGTGGCTATTGCCAGGCAGGGCAGATTATGAATGCCGTCTCCTTATTAAAAAACACTCCCAATCCAAGCGATGAGGTAATAGACGCTGCTATGAAGGGCAATATTTGCAGATGTGGCACCTATGTAAGAATTAAGGCAGCAATTAAGGACGCTGCCTCAATGTAATCAAAGTTTTATCGAACGAAAGATATCTAGTGCTATGACATTAATTAAAACAAAATATAATCGCAGGTCATTTATAAAGGTTTCTTCTGCCGCCGGTGGAGGACTAGTCCTCGGCTTTAGTTGGCTAGCATCCTGTACGCCAAGTAAGAAGGAGCTCCTTGCGATGCCTGACGCCTGGTTTGATATAAACGCATTTTTAAAGATCGGAGATAATGGTGTAGTAACTATTATGTCGCCGAACCCTGAAATAGGCCAGAATGTTAAAACTTCTATGCCCATGATTGTAGCGGAAGAGCTTGATGTGGATTGGAAAAACGTAATTGTTGAGCAAGCTGGACTAAATACCGAAAAATATAGAAGACAAGTTGCCGGTGGTAGCCAATCTATTCGCCAAGGCTGGGAAAGCCTTAGAATGGCGGGAGCTACTGCACGTCATATGCTAATAGATGCCGCGAGCAAGCAGTTGGCAATTCCTGTTGCGGAGCTTTCTGTAGAGAATGGCACTATAAGTGACGGTAAGGGCCAATCTATCTCTTTTGGTGAGGTAGCAGCTATTGCGGCGACGCTAGAAGTGCCTGAGGAAGTGGCCTTGAAGGATCCTAAAGATTTTAAAATTATTGGCAAAGCGACGAAAAATGTAGATGGTAAGCAAATCGTTACCGGACAACCACTTTTTGGATTGGACTATAAAGTTGACGGCATGCTAACTGCCATGCTGATTCACCCGCCTGCATTTGGGATGACCATAAAGTCAATCGACGACTCTATGGTTAAAGATATGCCCGGCATTACTGGAGTGGCCATCATTGATGCCTATCCTGAAGGCCTTGAGAAGACATGGTCAGATCGCAATCATGCTTTCCCTAAGATTGCGGTGGTGGTTGGGAGTACCACTTGGGAAGTGATGAATGCAAAAAAAGCTATAAGGATTGAATGGGAGAGGACTTCCCAGGGGGAAAATACCCGAGACCATATTACTGGTTTAACAAAACTTATAGCTGAGAAAGCAGAAGAGCCATCCAGGTTAGATGGAGACCCATACAAGGCGTTTGATAATGCAGATCGGATAATTGAAAGGACCTATACTGCGCCATTTCTGGCACATAATACCATGGAGCCAATGAATTTCTTCGCGCATGTTACCGCTGATAAGGCTGAACTTGTGGGGCCGGTACAAACACCTGAAAATCTTCGTAAAACTGCTGCAAAGCTCTGTGGATTAGCGGAAGACAAAGTTAATGTTATGATGACTCGTATGGGTGGAGGGTTTGGCCGGAGACTTTACGGAAATTTCGGTATTGAAGCTGCAGCTGTTTCAAAACACTTTAATGCACCAATCAAATTAGTCTATACCAGAGAAGATGATATGACTCAGGGAGTTTATCGTCCTGCATACAAGGTGCTTTACCGTGCCGCCATAGATGCCGAAAACAAGGTTACAGCCATTCACATTCGTGGAGCTGGAATCGATGGTAGTCCAGTTTTTTCGAATCGTTTTCCTGCCGGTACAATTGATAATTATCTCGTGGAAAATTATCGGTTAGAATCTAATGTCTCAACAGGCGCGTGGCGAGCGCCTCGCTCAAATTTCATTGCTGGTGCTGAACAGTCATTCTTAGATGAGCTAGCAGAAGAAATTGGAAAAGATCCGGTTGAGTTTAGGTTGGAACTCTTTGAAAAAGGCATAAAAAGCCCTGTTGGTGAGAAGAATGATTATGATGCTGAGCGCTATGCAGGTGTTATTAAACTTGCTAAAGAAAAGGCTAATTGGGGTCAGGAAGCAGCGGGTGTGCATCGTGGCTTTGCTGCTTACTACTGCCATAACTCCTATGTTGCCCAGGTTTTAGATATAGAAATGGTAAATGGTACCCCAATAATTAAAAAGGTTTACTGTGCAGTAGATTGCGGTATTGTGGTAAATCCTGTTGGAGCTAAAAACCAGATAGAGGGTGGCATAATCGATGGTATTGGGCATGCGATGTATTCTTCTGTTAGCATAAGCGATGGTGTACCTAACCAGAGCAACTTCGATAGTTACCGATTGATTCGACATAATGAAGCACCACAAGAAATCGAAACGTTTTTTGTGGAGAACGAAATAGATCCTACTGGTTTGGGAGAACCAGGATTACCACCCGCGATTGGTGCCTTGGCGAATGCTCTTTATAAAGCGACTGGTCGTAGGTATTACAATCAGCCCTTTATGACTGATGAGCACGAATTAGGACTGAGAAACGCAATTTAAGAGGCTTTTGTAATCTTCTTCTGTATCGATATCCAGATGTATGCTGTCCGTTGGCATCTCTAGTTGTATAACTTGAGATGGGTGATCTTTCAAGATAGGTTTACAACCTTCGGTATATTCCAATTCTAATATTTTGGATCTAAAACTATTGGGAAATAATACTGGATTACCTGGCTTATTCTTGAATATGGGTTGTAGTATGTCATTATATTTGTTCGCTATAAATCTATTAATCAACAGGTTATAATCCTTTGTTGATGTCATTGGCATATCCCCTAAGCAAATCATGTAGTGCGACCTTGCGTGAGCTTTTTCTACCCCAATTTTGATAGAACTCGTCATACCTAGCACTGGATTAGGGTTTAAAACGAATTGCACCTGTCTGACGATCGCAAGCTCATTCTTATGATCAATATTATCACTCACGACAATAATCTCATCAATATTAGAGAGAAGGAGCTCTGCAATAACATTACTGATTACGGTGCTGTCTTTAAAAGGTAAAAACATCTTATTTTTATCCTTCATACGGCTCGATTTGCCAGCTGCCAATACAATTGCGGTAATCATTTCATTAATTTAGTAGGCGTAATATTAGTATATATTCTTTAATGAAGCCAAATTCAGCGATTTACCTGGACTATAATGCTACCACGCCGGTCGCACCCGAAGTAATGAATGAGATGTTGCCGTACTACCTTACGGCTTATGGAAACGCGTCGAGTGCAGATCATATTTATGGCTGGCAAGCCAAAGAAGCTGTTGAGGAGGCAAGGGCCCAATTAGCCGGTAATCTAGGAGCTCACACGAAGGAAATACTTTTTACAGCTGGAGCTACCGAGTCTATTAATATTGCTTTGCGTGGAATAGTAGCAAATAAGGTAGGGAAGAAGCATATAATAACAGTAAGTACCGAACATAGTGCCGTAATCGATACTTGCAAAGCCCTGGAGGAGGAAGGTGATGTTTCCGTTACCTATCTTTCTGTAAATAGGGATGGGCTCATCGATTTGGTTGGATTAGAGCAGTCAATAACCCCGAGCACCATGTTGGTAAGTATTATGTGGGTAAATAATGAGACCGGCGTGATTCAACCAATTTCAGAAATTGCTTCAATATGTTCAGCCCATGGTATTTTATTTATGAGTGATGCCACACAGGCGATCGGTAAAGTAAAAATCAACTTAGAAGAAACCAAAATAGATATTATCGTTGGATCGGCACATAAAATCTACGGCCCTAAAGGGGTAGGGTTTATTTTTCTACGGAAGCCTTTAGTGGAGAGGCTGGTCCCAATAATTACTGGAGGAGGACAGGAGATGGGTAAAAGGGCAGGTACTACCAACGTGCCATCGATAATAGGCTTAGCAAGTTCGGTTCGGCTGGCAATGGAAAACATCGATCCTGAGCGTAAACATATTGCAGAATGCCGTAATCGCTTCGAACACGAGCTCATGAAAACGAGTGACGTTCAAATAAATGGCTCCAGTGAAGATCGGTTATACAACACAAGTAATTTGATGTTTAAGGGCATGGATTCTGAACGAATCATGCAACAAATAGGGTCGAAACTTGCAGCTTCTAGAGGTTCTGCATGCTCTTCAGGTGGTGTTAAAGCCTCGCATGTGCTTTCGGCAATGGGGTTATCTCGAGAAGAGGCAAACGCGTCAGTAAGATTTAGTTTTGGCAGATACACTACCCTGGAAGAAGTAAATCGTGCGGTAGCATTAATATTGGATATTCTCTAAACTCTAGTGTTAATTGGAGTCGTCCTTAGGCGCAGGAGTTGTCCTGATCTTTCACGTTGATTTGCAATGATTTCTGCTATGATGGCAATCGCTATTTCCTCGGGCTGATTTGCCCCGATGTCGAGTCCCGCCGGTCCGAATATTCTGTCTATGTCAACATCAACCCCTTCATTTACCAATTCAGTAATCATTTCATCTCTTCGAACTGCCGGACCGAGTAAGCCAATATAGTTGAGGTTGCTCGAAAGAGCCTTTCGCAAATTGCTAAGGTCCGCTTTGTAATCATGAGACATTAATATAGCTACGGTAAAGTCATCTACGATAACACAGTCGAAGTCTTCGCAATTGCTATCACTCAAATCCTTCATTCCATCGCTTAACCGTCGGGGGTTACTAATCAATATATTACGCCATCCTAAACTGCGACTAGCCTCCAATAAAGGAATTACATCATAATTGCCACCAGCGACTATAAGTTGTATGGCAGGTGGTATAAACTCTATAAAAAGCGTTAGGTGGGGGTTGTACTCTATCAATACAGATTTCGAACGGCTATTTGCATCATCAATATCCTGCTCTATCTGCAATTGCATCTCTTTATTCAAAGAAATTATGCGATCCTGCAGTTCTGTCACCGTTAGAACATCACCTGCTGTCAATGATTCTACTGTTGAATCAACTACAGTAATTAGTATTGAAGCACTCCTTTTATTATTGATAGCTCTAAGCTTTTCGATTTGATTCCCGATAGAATTAGGGTTGATAGGTGCAATTAAAACACTTATCACCCCATTGCACCCTAATGAGACACCAATTTGGGATTCATCATCATTCTCAGTATCATAGGTTACAACACGAGCCTTATTTTCTAGAATAGCCAGGTTTGCCTTTTTAAGGGCATTGCCTTCAATACAACCTCCGCTTATGCCACCTGTCCAGAAACCATTCTCCTGAATCAACATACGAGCACCTGTTCTTCGATAAGAAGATCCTTTTACATCGATAACCGTGGCTAGAGCAAGCGAAACTTCCGCTTGATCTATGTTGTCGTAAGCATTAATTATATCCCTTATCTCCTTCACATAACTAAATTAAAAAGCTATTACACCTAAACCAATATTTCTCAGTTTAATAATGATACTCAGTTCGATTCGCAAATGATATTTAACTCCAACTATCAAAAAATGATATATTAATTAAGATTTCCTTTGTAGTATTGGTAAAAAACTGATTAAGAATGAAATATTATAGTCTCCTCGTAGTTTTGCTACTTATCGCTGTAAATGCAATTGCGCAGAATAAACCTGCCTTTACGGACCTCGATGTATTTGAGCTTGAATGGGCCGCTAATCCCCAGATATCCCCTGATGGAAATTCTATAGTTTATAGTAGAAATGGAATGGATATTATGACAGATAGGCGCCAATCGAGACTTTGGATTCTCAATGCTGATGGCACCAACCATCGTAAACTTACTGTTTTTGACAAAAACGAAGGTAGCGCCACCTGGTCACCGGATGGAACAAGACTTGCTTTTGTAACCTCATCCACTGTTGGGTCGGAGATACATGTCTATTGGGTAGCTACAGGGCAAATGGCTAGAATTTCTTCTCTTGAGCGATCACCGCGAGGTTTACGCTGGTCACCCGATGGAAAATATATTGCTTTTACAATGCTTGTTCCTGATGCACCGCCATACCTGGTTAAATCACCACCTAAACCCAAAGGGGCAAAATGGGCAGACGCTCCTCGCGTCACAACAAGATTAAAACATGAAGCAGATGGTTCTGGATACACCGAACCAGGTTTCACCCATATATTTGTAGTGCCTTCAGAGGGAGGCTCTGCGCGACAAATCACCTCAGGCGATTATCATCATAATAGTGCACCAGAATGGGCTAGAGATGGTAAATCCTTATATTTTTCAGCGAACCGAAACACTGATTGGGAGTACAAACGAGTTAATTCAGAAATCTATCAAGTGGACCTCGAATCTGGTAAAATAACGGCTCTTACGGATAGAAATGGACCTGATAACAGCGTGAAGGTATCTCAAGATGGTAAAACATTGGCCTATCTTGGTTACGATGATATGGTTCAGACCTATCAGGTTAACCACCTTTATCTCATGGATGCCAATGGGGCAAATAAAAGGCAAGTGAACCTAAGCATTGACCGATCGATAAGGTCGATAACTTGGGATAATGCTAATACCGGTCTTTACTTTATGTATGACGATAAAGGGAATACAAAAATTGGTTATGTTACCTTAAAAGGGAAATTTACCAAAAAGGTAGATAATGTTGGAGGCAGTACTATTGGACGACCCTACGGAGGAGGTTCATTTTCTAAAAGCAATACCGAAACCATTGTCTATACTATTTCAAGCCCATATCGTCCGGCTGATATAGCCACTTATTCAAAGGGTTCTACAAAAACACTAACTGGTCTCAATGAAGATCTGCTAGCCTATAGAACATTGGGCAAGGTTGAGGAGGTATGGTATAAATCAAGTATAGATCAACGTGATATTCAAGGATGGATTGTTACACCTCCGGATTATGATGCATCACGAAAATATCCGTTACTGGTAGAGAATCATGGTGGTCCGATTTCTAATTATGGCGATCGTTTTAGTCCGGAAATACAGTTGTATGCTACCGCAGGGTATGTTGTGTTTTATCCGAACCCAAGAGGGAGTACCAGCTACGGCGAAGAATTTGGCAATTTGCTCTATCACGATTATCCCGGTAACGATTATGATGACGTAATGGATGGCGTTGATGATTTGCTAAAGAAAGGAATAGTTGATGAAGATAGTTTATTTGTGACAGGAGGGAGTGCTGGAGGAATTATGACGGCCTGGATGATTGGCAAGAATAATCGTTTTAGGAGCGCAGCGGTGGTGAAGCCAGTAATGAGCTGGTATAGCAAAACACTGGTTGCCGATAACTATTTTCAGTATTACGATTATAGATTCGATGGTCGTCCCTGGGAAAATCCTGAGCATTACCTTAAGTATTCACCAATTTCTTTAGTAGGTAATATTGAGACACCAACACTAGTAATGGTGGGGATGAGTGATTTACGTACGCCACCATCTGAGGCCAAACAGCTCTATCATGCGTTAAAGGTTAGGAAAATCACAACTGCGTTGGTGGAAATACCGGGAGCATCACATAATATTGTAGGAAGACCGAGTCAACTATTAACCAAAGTAAACCATATCTTAGCGTGGTTCGAGAAATCTAGAAAATAACTAATAGCTAAGAACTCAATGTAAATGACTAGATGCAACCAACATATTTGGATATGACCATCGAGCGGCTTAACTTGGAATATCGCATCCTATGAGCAATATTTTAGACTTACCTGTATGGAGTAGCCTCCTTATCCTAGTTCTTTTTACTGTAATAACTGGTGTAATTATTATCGTTATTACACATAAGCTTATTAAAGGAAGGTTAACGAAACAACATGAACGTGTTGGGCGATTACTTTTTAGGGTAACTGCATCACTGCTTGCACTACTAGTTTCTTTAAGCTACGCTAATGAAAAAGTCAATTACGATAAGGTAGCTAATTCACTCGAAGAAGAGGCTGCCCTCATTGCAGGGGTTATGCTTAAATTGAAGGTTCACCGAACTCCTATGGCCGAGGATATAAGAGAAGGGTTGATCGAGTACGTAGAATTTACAATTGCAGATGGTTTTGAGGCAGTTGTCAATAACCCGTATTACTCAAAGATGTGGGGTACGATGATTCGTCTTAATATCATCGCACGAGAACTAGGTGACGAAACAGATAAGCAGGCAAGACTTAAAGCAACAATTATTGAGGATATTGACCAAATAACCAGAACCCTTCAAATAAGGTTTTATTCAACAAAATTCCATTTGCCATACTTAACGTATATCCTCTGCTTCGGCTTGTTAATTTCATGGATGTTTTATGGGGTGTATGACCTCAACAGGGTCTCTATTATCTTTATTAGCCTTTATAATACGCTTCTTGCCGTCCTCATGTACTTCGTAATTATGCTCGGCAGCCCAATGATGGGCCCTTTGAAGGTAGAACCCTCGTCCTTCATGATCCTTAAAGAGATGGGTCTTGACAGATTGCCTTTTTAAACTAATCTATGGTTAAAAAAGTCTTTTTTTTAGTAGCTTTTTTATTCACGTATAATTGCTGGGGCCAGAATAATACGCAACCTCTTTTTCAAAGTGAAGGTTTACTAGAACTAACTATACGTTTGGACGTCGGGGCATTAATAAGTGATCGAGTAGAACGTGAAGAGCATGAGGCAGAATTAAGAGCGAACGATAGTGGATCCAAAACATTGGATGTGAAATTGTCTGTTCGAGGAAACACCCGAGCTAAAACAGATTTATGTGATTTCCCACCAATCTCCCTTAATCTGAAGAAGAAACAAGTGGAAGGCACCTTGTTCGCTGGGCAAAATAAACTTAAACTGGTTACACACTGCAAAGCCAGAGCTATAAATCAGCAATACGTATTACGAGAATACTACGTGTATAAACTATACCAGCTGATTAGTCCATTCTCTTTTCAGGTTCGATTATGTAAGATTTCCTATATCGACACCGACCAAAAATATGATCTGGAGCCTCAGTTTGGATTTCTGATTGAGGATATTGACGACCTGGCAGAACGCAATAATATGGCTGAATTTGATGGTAAAATTGGCAATCAAGATGCTTGCTATCGTGAATTCTTAGATCGACTTACAGTATTTGAGTTTCTAATTGGTAACCTTGATTGGTCTATACCTAACCGGCACAACTTTAAGTTGATTTATGGTGACGACTACCCAATTCCTGTAGCTGTGCCCTATGATTTTGATTTTAGTGGGATGGTTGGTACAAATTACGCTCAACCGCCACAAGATATCGATATTTCAACGGTAAAAACCCGTGTTTTTAGAGGGCTGTGCCGCCCTGAAGGATCCTATGAGAAGACCATTCAATACTACCTTGATATCAAGCCACAAATCTATGAGTTATACAAATCGTCCCCATATTTGGATGAAAAAAGCATAAACTCAGCTATAAAATACCTTGACTCTTTTTATAAAATTGCTGAAAACCCCAAACAGGTACACTCAAAGATTAATAAAGCATGTAGGGCTTCTCATAAACACCTTTACTAATATTAATCTTCAATTACCTCGACTATGATATCTTCATCGTCTTCGGTTTCTTCTCCTAAGATATCATTATAGGCAGCGAATAGAACTGTATTAAAGAATGGCAAGGCGAATAGTATGCCAATACCACAAGTGATTGTTGCAACTACACTCATAAAAACAGTTAGGAGTATATACATTCCAAAGAAGCTGATGAAGTTTTTCGAGATTACCTTTCTACTTGTTTCCATGGCATCCCAAAACGACATACCTCTGTCGGCAATCAGGATCAGGGTAAATGAATAGGAAACCACAATAAACAGAATGTAGAGTATGAGGAGTACGATAAGAAATACGATTGAACCAGACCTGTTCTGTAGGAAATTTATTACCTCACCACTGATATATTCAGGATCTGGACTTCCAGTAAGAATCTCTTGCACTATAGTTTCCGGTACTAGATAAATGGCAAATATGATTATGGCTGGTAAAATAAATAGAACCAGAACAAGCCAGTACAGGAATATTTGACCGAAACTATTAAACCCTTGAAAAAAGTCGCTAAACTCAGCCCGGTCATTGATTAAATTCCGAGTGTATATAAATAGACCCACCATTAAGGTATATTGAATGACCGAAGAGATAACATTTGCAAATGGTATAAAAACCAGGGTGAAGATGATTATAAAATAGAGGACGGTAAATCCTATGTAATTGCCAGCACCTTTCTTAAAAAAGGCCCATCCATCAGTAAAGTACTTACCCATATCGAATTTATATCCGTAGGTGATAACCTCATCTATTTTGCTCATGATATTTGTTGTTTTTGAGTTAGTATAAATTTATTAAAGCTCTGGCCCATCCAAAACAATAATCCGATTATGTAAATGTATATCAGCGGGTTAGTAATCATTGCTGCATAGAATTCAGCACGCACTATATGTATTGCTGCGGTAGTTAAGCCGCAGCCAAAGCACTGATAGCCAGTGGCGCTGGAGATAAAACATTCTGGCAGCCAAATATTCCACCCATATGCATTTAAAACTATCGCAATGAAATACAGAACTAATAGGCCAAATACTATGCTATGCTTTTTTACGTATTGAAGGCCGAGTTCTCGCACTGAATAATTTGATTGTTTAACCAAATCTACGTTTTTTTTATTAGTAGCATGAATAGAATATCTCTGCTAAAAATATTAATTTACGTTTTCAAATCATTCGATCCTATACGTGTTATTA
This sequence comes from uncultured Cyclobacteriaceae bacterium, assembly GCA_965368405.1. Lineage (GTDB taxonomy): Bacteria > Bacteroidota > Bacteroidia > Cytophagales > Cyclobacteriaceae > S012-113. Next base: position 9,795 of record CBDUMS010000038.1, on the reverse strand, counting down.
GATGATCGGTGAAATCTTAATTTATATCTATGGAATCATTCTTGTCTTTTTTTGCTGATATGCCGAGTTGGCAAAGACTCATTTGGATTACGCTTTGTTTATCACTTTCGTGGGGACTAGAGGCTATAATTCCTTTACAACGTTTTACATACCGTAAATGGCGCCATGCTGGAGTGAACTTTATATTTTTAGGAACAACGATGTTAATAAACCTCATATTTGGGGCGATAACTGTTGGCATCTTTGCGTGGTTAGATAGTAGCCAGTTTGGACTGCTTGCCTATATTAGTCTACCTATATGGGCAGAGTTGATTATTGCGGTACTCGTTTTTGAGCTTTTTGCCCAATATATTATCCATTATTTACTTCATAAGGTGAAATGGATGTGGAAACTCCATATGGTTCATCATAGTGACACAAAGGTGGATGCAACAACAGGAACCAGACATCATCCAGGTGATTTTATCCTCAGAGAATTCTTTGCTTTAATTGCCGTTATTATACTAGGAGCGCCTATAGCCTTTTATATGTTTTATAGAATATGCACGGTCTTCTTCACCTATCTCACGCACGCAAATATCATTTTACCCTATTGGCTCGATAAGCCATTGAGTTATATTTTCATCACACCAAACATGCATAAATTCCATCATCATTACGAGCGTCCATGGACCGACAGTAATTTTGGAAATATCACTTCCATCTGGGATAGACTATTCGGTACAATGGTATATGATGATCCCCATAAGATAAAATATGGCTTGGATGTGCTAGATGATAGCACGGATGAAGATGTTAAGTATCAATTCAAAATTCCCTTTAATAAGAATATCAAGACAGACTATTGACCCAATTTCGTGATACAATCATTTAAGCAAAATCCTGCCCTCAATAGCGAATATGATGCTATAATAATAGGATCTGGTATGGGAGGGTTAACCACTGGCGCACTCTTGGCTAAAGAGGGGATGAAAGTGTTAGTATTGGAAAGACACTATACAGCGGGCGGCTTTACTCATATTTTTAAAAGGCCGGGCTACGAGTGGGATGTTGGTATCCATTATGTGGGCGAAATGGGGAAAAAGACCAGTTTTTCAAGGCGGATGTCAGATTATATCACCAATGGAGAATTGGATTGGGCCGATATGGGTGCAGTCTATGATCGCATCGTGCTTGGGTCGGAGATTTTCGATTTTCCAAAGGGCGTAAGTAATTTAAAAGATCAGCTTAAAGTCTATTTTCCAGACGAGTCTGAAGCCATAGATAATTATTTTAATTTAGTATTTGCAGCGGTTAAGTCTAATAGGGGATATTTTATGGCGAAGGCCCTACCAAAGGTTGTGAATACACTATTTGGCTCTTTGCTCAATAAGAAAATGCATAAGTACTCCAAAAGGACCACACTGGAAGTGCTTGAGAAATTAACCTCGAATCAGAAGCTGATAAAGGTGCTTACTGCTCAGTACGGAGATTATGGTTTACCTCCAGCCCAAAGTAGCTTCGCCATGCATGCATTGCTTGTAAAGCACTATTTTAATGGTGGCTATTTTCCGGTAGGAGGGTCATCGCAAATCGTAAAGACCATAGACAAGGTAATTGAAGATGCGGGTGGTACGATTATTACAAATGCTGAGGTAGAGGAGGTGATCATTACAAGTGGACAAGCCACTGGGGTTCGTATGTCCGATGGTACCGAACTGGTAGGCAGGAAGATTATTAGTAATGCAGGTGTATTTAATACTGCTAAAAAGCTACTGCCTAGCGATTTGCCATTAACGAAAAAATTGCTAGGTCTCGTTCATGAGGTCAGCCCATCATCTGCACATATTTGCTTATATGTAGGGCTAGATGGTACACCGGAAGAGCTAAAATTGCCGAAGGCTAATTATTGGATATATCCAGAAAAAGGCTCTCATGATGAAAATATCGAAGATTTTTCGAATGATATCAATAAGGAACTACCATTGGTTTACATTTCCTTTCCTTCGTCAAAAGATCCGGAATGGCAGACAAGATATCCTGATAAAAGCACAATTGATATTCTTACCGTAATGCCCTACGAGAAATTTGAACAATGGGAAGGAACGGACTGGAAAAAAAGGCCTGCAGAATATGAAGCTTTAAAAGAAAAATTAGCCTTGCGCTTATTAGAAAAACTATATAAACTAGAGCCGCAGACAAAAGGTAAGGTGGCGTATTATGAGTTGTCTTCACCACTTACTACTAAAAAGTTTGTTAATTACGAGAGGGGCGAAATCTATGGACTTGAGCATTCGCCTCGTCGTTTTGATAGTAAATTGCTTAAACCAGCGACAAGTCTTAAAAACTTCTATTTAACTGGTCAGGATATTTCTACAGCAGGTATCGCAGGGGCAATGGCCTCGGGCTTGCTTACGGCCTCAGTTATTACTGGGAAAAACCTAATGAAGAAGGTGCTGAAACCTTAGGGGTTGAAAATCTCTATTTCAAGTATTCTGACACCTTCTGTATTAAGAAATTGTTGTATTGCATCAGTTTGTTGATCTTGTGTCTCATCTAGATTGATTTTTTTATATTTTTCAACTCCACAACTGGCAAATAGTGTTTTATAATTAATTCTTGCATTGCTTCCTGGATGGTATTGTGAGCCAGTAGTTAACGCATAATTATTATTAAGCAGCACCATGGCCAAGTTACGATTGTACCATTGCGCATCTATTAATGCGTTTAGAGCGGAATGAAATAAGCCAGAATCACCTATAAAGGCTACATTAATGGTATCATTATCCTTAGTCATGATATTTGCCCCGAAGACTGTTGAGATCGAACCTCCCATTGCATATTTGGCGTACAGTCGATCATAAACGGAAACTAAACAGCCAGGATCGCCATAATACTTTAATACCAAATTCTCCTTAATAGCAACTTTATCGAAAAGATCTAAAACCTCATCATATCGGCTTTTTAGACAATTCCCACTTGATTTAAACGGTACTTCTGATATAATAGACAAATCAACTACCGGCTTTCTAAAGAAAGAATTAATACAACTGCCAATATCAATTTTACTTGTCTCCCCAGGAATGGCTAGGTGGTGCCATTCTATTTTATGATAACCCGTTTGAAGGGAAATCACTTTGCAACTATTGAATATATAGGGTGTGTTTTCTTCCAATACCAGTATTTGTTTCTTACTTTCAAAGAAAGTTTCGATCTTCTGTATCGGTAGAGGGAATATCGATGCGAGTATAAGTATATCTGCACTTTCAGGTAGTTCTGACTGAGGTAAAAGGGTGCTTATTTTATGCCCTAATGCGCCACAGGCAATAATTCCTTCTTGCTTGTGATTATCGATACTTTTATTAATTTCAAGTTTATCAAGTAGACCTTGAAATCGCAGAATTCTTTTATTTAATTCCTTCGCTTTAGATACTGCATTCGCCGGAGCAGGTACGTATCTGGGCAAACTTATTGATCTGTTCGACACTTTAATATCGGGCAGTATTGACTTCCTTAGCTGTATATTTTGCCTTAGATCAGCCATATACCTTGTTAAACGCAGAAATATGGGAAGCCCAAATACTTTTGATAACTGAATAGCCATATTATACAGATCGAAGGCATGTTGTACTGAGGTTGGCTCGAACCAGGGAAGATTAAGGAATGTTGCTAATGATCGGCTATCTTGATCATTTTGTGATCCATATGCACCCGGATCATCACCAACGATAATTACCATACTACCACCATCAAACGGAGTGAGGTTTACAACAGTTAAGGGGTCTATCATGGCGTTTAATCCTACGGATTTAACACATACAACAGAGCTCCCGCCATTAATGGCTACACCTACAGCTTTTTCAAGTGCGATCTTCTCATTTACGCTCCAGTGAACATCGCCAACATAGGATTTTTCCTTTAGTAATTTGGTAATTATACCTCCCGCAGGAGAACCGGGATAGCCGGTAGCCAATGCAGTATTCGAGTCGATTATGGCTCGGGTTAGGGCTTCTTCGGTAGTAATTAAGGCTGATGCTTCTTTCATTGTTTAATATAAATTGAAAGATCGTTTTATTATAGTCTAAATGTATATCTTGTCTTTATAATCAACTGATTGCCTGCAAGTTGCCATTCGCTATTTAAATCCTGAGTTGTGTTGTAATTGTATACAATAAATATGTCGCCCAAGGGTAAGAAGATATAGGCTAGCCTTGTATTAATGCCAATTGATTTAGAATCAGTGTCATATTGAACGAAGCTGTTCAGCTGAAGATCTGGGGTAATATTAAACCTCACTCTACCACCCACCAACAGTTGATCGAAATTACCGTAAGGAAGTTCACCGATATTCCTTATCCCATTAAACTCGAAGGTTAATATATTAAAGGGATTCCAGTTTAAGGATAATTCATAAGTGTCTAATGTGCCATTATAAAAACTGCCGAACCACCAGCTAAACTGTCCATTTAACCTTCGTTTGGCTGCAAATTCTACCTCAAGCCTGTACCGCATAAAATTGTACTCTCCAGCTGGAATAATTACCTCATCTGCTATATCGAAGTCTGCGGGCAGTACCTCTCCAGTCGGCACAATATTGGCCTCAAACCGATCACCACTTTCAAAACGCCAGTTTATCGGTGCAGTAAAAACCCGATACGACTCCCAATCGCCTTTTAGATTCGTTACATAAGTAATAAACAACTGATTTCTCATCTGCCGTAACCATCCCCAGTCTGGTCTGGGAGCATATGTTGCTCCAATTCGATAGTTATTCATGGCTTTCCGTGGCACGAAGCTGAGCGATGGGTCGAAGGAGTCGCCAATTCGTATATAGGTTAGCGCAATGTCCCATAAATCGTTGGGGTAATCGAATTTAAAAGAAAACGCTGTCTGATCGCCAGATAGATCGTCACGATCGGTATAAAGGTAGGAGGCACCAATCAGCATATTCTTATTCCCTTTAAAGCTAGTTGTTTGGTAGGTGAAGTCAGCTCCTCCTAAATAGCTTCCCTGTCTTCCTATGGGGTCTCCTGCAGTCGCTATAAAGCCAACAGTAGACTCCTTAAGCACATTTTGCCTTACCCTCACCACGCCCATCTGCGCATTCGGTATTGCTATATCACCATTATTAACCGCATCGGTACCCATGACCAATCCACCAAATGCTGTTCGGTTTATTCTGCCGTTAACTTTACCGCCAAGAATTATGGGTACCTGGTTCCCTTCATACAGACCAATTCTTCTACTAAAAAATGGGATAAGGTTTCTACTTAGCCCAAAACCAAATTCAAAGATGTCAGAACCCTCCAGGAAGAAGCTTCTTTTTTCTGGGAAAAACAGTGGAAACCGTGTCAAATTTGTCTGCCTACTATCCACCTCTGTTTCGGCAAAGTCGGTGTTCACGGTTAAGGAGGTTACGATATTGGGCCCAATTCGTTGATTTATGTCCAGGCTTGGCTGAAAGCTGAAATCTTGCGCTATACCCTCCGCGGAGGCCGGGCCCGTTTCTGTATAATTCCCAACTACCGATGGACGGATATTAGTGCCAACTCCAAAACTAAATTCGGGTAAATCTGTTAGTAGCCCCGCTCTACTCGTTTGAATAAACCATTGATCGCGTCTTACATTAGACCAACGGATTGTTTCTTGAAGCCGCTGTATCCTACGTTCAACATTAAACCCCCATTCCGTTATACCTTTCTTATAACTAATACTTTGAATTGGTATTTTTATTTCGGTTGTCCATCCATGTTCACCGATTAGAGACTTTGCTTCCCAAACGGCATCCCAGTTTTTATTCTCCGATTCGCCACGGTTACTAACCAGGGCGTCATATCTTGCAGCACTTGGGTTTACGGCAAAAATATAACCCGATTGTCCATCAAGAAAAGGGTCCATGACTATGCGAATATGGTCTTCATTTTCAAGGTCGACATCTCGCAGCTTAGAAAAGCTAACAATGCGACCAGGTTCTGGGTCATGACAGATTATGCTGATGTAAAGGAATTTGGCCTCCGCTAAAACTCTTATTTCTGTTCTGGCAGTAGGCGATCCACCCTCAATAGGTACTGTAGTTTTTAAATGGCTTAGAACAGGCGCATTCTGCCAGGATTGCTCTCTTAAATCACCATCGAGAGTTATCTTATCAACTACTTTTCCTGCTTCAAATTGAGGTCGTATAAACTCCTGGGCCATCCCAGCCGAATAAATAAGTGCAAATACCACAAGAAAATAGAACCTGTACATCGAGGTATGGAGGTATTCTTAAAAGTAAGTCGTTAAACTTAATATTAAAAGCATTTTTACAGGAGCAGAGTACCCGTGAATCAAGTCTATTCAAGAATTTAGATTAGCAAGCTCTTACAAAACAAAAAAACCAATGAAAAGCAGTATTAGAATGATGGCAATAATTTGATAGGCAAGCTTAGGGCGTGGGTATTCATATTGGCAGATAGGACAAACTTTTGCCGAACTATCAATCATCATGGCACAGGATGGGCACTCTTTCTGTTTTATACTACGAGACATTTCTATTAGTGATGCTAGTTAAAATAATACGAATATTTTGTGCCCATACACCCCAGTTAAGCTCGGCTTTATATTTCTCGAATGACTTGATAGATAACTCTTTGAGAATTGATCGATCAGTATTTAGTCTTTCCAGAATTTTAAAGTATTCTTCGGCTTCGGCATCTAAAGGAAGAGCATAACCGTTAGTGCCATTTTCTACAATAGCAGTTGTGCCGCCCGTTGCCGTTGTAATTACAGGAAGCCCGAAAGCATTTGCTTCACAAAAAACTATTCCATAGCATTCGGCTCGTGTGGGCATAAGAAATAAATGTGCAGTACTAAGGATTTTATTAAATCTAGCCATTTCTGAAGGGATGTTCTTATCCAAATATGGAATAACGGTCATCTGTTTATGAGAAAACGGTGGAGTACAACCAATTACGGTGAGATGAATGTCAAGATTTTCATTGCTTATTAATTCTAGTATTTCTTGTACAAGATCTCCTCCTTTTCGTGCCCAGTCGACTCCAATAAACAGCAGTTCTAAGGTAGAATCAAAGCTTTTCTTCAACACTTGGTCGTTAGTTACTTCATCAATATTAGCACCCATTTTAACTAATTGTGGATTGGATGCCATATAGTATGATTTTGAGAATTCAAGGGCCCAATTAGATGGGTACACTTGAGCGGCAGCTTTTTTAATCGCAAGCTGTTCGATTTCATTACCTTCTCGTTTCGAAGATTTAGAAAATTTGGTGAAGCTTTGATAATAATTGCTGAACTGCTCAAAAGAGGTGTCCGAAAAGTAGCAAATTGGTGTTTTAGTAGTAAGATGAGCTATTTCGACCGAAGCTGTGGGTGCGAAAATGACATCTAGCTTCAGTTTATTAAGTTGTTCATCAAAATACCTACCGTAGAGTTTGCTCCTAAAATGATTATGGTATTTATTAAAACGCTTAAAATATACTAGCTTATGTAGAAGTGATGTTATTGTTAACCTAAGCCACAACCAAACTTTTTGCAACTTTGTCAGTTGGAGAGGCCCAAGTGGTACTACATGATCAAATTCCTCCATAAGAGCCTTATACATTCTATAATGAATCCCTGACCAACTTTTTTTATCTCTCGGGTCAGTTGCGGTAAGAAATCCAACGGTAAGGTTACTTTTCATAATGAGCCTGCTAAAATAGGAGGAGTAGTTGGGTGAGCATAATACTGAATTCTTAGGACGCCAAATTTATAAACTTATAACTTCACAGTTACATTCCCTTTTAGATAACTGACTATATTTAAATATCTTTAAGGGTCTCTAACTGTACATAAAGTATTCCATGAGCTGTATTACAGGTAAAAAGTGCTATTTCGACGAACGTGAAGCTGAAGAGGCATTAATTCGATCGCATATTAATTTTGCTCGGCCAGCAGTGAACTTCTATCTCTGTAATGATTGCAATGAATATCATTTAACATCAAGGGGCGAAATTAACCAGGTTATTTTTGATCCTAAAGTTAAAGAAAGAATTAGTCGTGAACAGCGGGAGATAGAATGGCAAAAGCGAATTCGCTAGTCCTTAAATGCTCAATTCTTCCTTATACTTTTTTAGCACATCAATAATAAACTGAATATGTTCGGTTAGCTCTACATTCAGAAGCTCAACACCAGCGTTTATTTCACCTCTGTCTACTTTAGCTGCAAATCCGGCACTTTTAAGCTTCTTTTTAACAGATTTTGGTGTTAGTGTAGAAATTCCTTCTGGCCTTACGTGACAACAAGCGATAATAAAACCGGTTAACTCATCGCATGCTAAAAGTGCTTTATCCAGGATCGAGTTATGGGGGACATTCCAGTGCGTATAATGGGCTGAGATCGCATGCGCAATCTTATCTTCACCCATATCCTCCAGCAGCCTTACTATTCGGTTAGGATGTTCATCAGGCCATGCTTCGTAGTCGGCGTCATGCAACATGCCAGTGACACCCCACTCTGTAGGGTCTTCATTATATTTTTCTGCGTATGCCTCCATAACGAGCTCAACACTTCGAGCGTGTCTTAGTAAGCTCTCTCCCTTGGTCATTGAATGCAGAATGTCTTTTGCTTCCTCTTTAGTCATTTAACTCACTAAATTTGTTTTATTAATTCAAAACTATGAAATCTTCTTCAGCAGTATCTCATTTTCTTTTAATTAGTGGTATTCAAAGAAATGGAACCTGATTTCGGATTTCTAGTTGATGATTTCAACTCGCAAGATCAACTCTTGTGAGGTTAACACCGAGTTTTCGGATGTCTGTATTTTCTAAGATTGTAACTAATGAAAAAGGTTGATCGTCTTATTAATCTCATTCAGCAAGAGCTGGTTTTTAGTGCTGCTAAGAGTAGTGGGCCCGGAGGGCAACATGTTAATAAAACCAATACGAAAGTGATCCTGCGTTGGAATCTTCAAAAATCAGAAGCTTTAAGCGATGAGGAACGACAAGTGATTCTTGAGAAACTTAGCTCTCTCATCAATAAGGATAAAATCTTAATAATCTCGGATCAGTCTTCCAGGTCTCAGGCTCAAAATAAGGCTAATACCCTGGAAAAACTTGAGAAGGCCTTAAAAATAGGATTCTACAAGCCGAAATCCCGAAGGCCGACAAAGCCGACAAGAGCTTCTGTAAGAAAGCGGTTGGAGGCTAAAAAACGGTTAAGTGATAAAAAACAACAGCGTAGGAAAACAGATTAGCGTATAATTGAGCTGATCGTTTATACTTTATTAATACTTTTGTCCGAATTAATAACTTTCATGCAAAAACTATTAAATATAGGTTTACTACTTTGGGGCATTAGCAGTTTCATGCCAGTGGTCGGGCAGCATATATCGTATAGCACAGCGCCTATTGTTTGTCATACAAGCAATAAAGTGGAAAGCTCTAAAATTGAAATTGAAGCGGACCTAATAAGGGAATTACAGGAGGGAAGGCTCGATGGAGAGAATATTTTTGAGCTTACATTAATCGATGTGCCCTCTGCCGCCAACACTACAATAGATTTTGCGACCGATATCTGGTCATCCATAATTACTACCGAAATACCAATAAAGGTATATATCAACTGGGTTAGTTTAGAAGATAGAGTTCTGGGTTCTGCTCGTCCGGGTAGCTATGAAGCAAATTTTATAGGTGCGCCTTTACGAAGCGTAGCCTACCCAATAGCATTAGCAGAACGCTTAGCTCAGCAGGAGCTAAACGACGAGGATGATTTCGAAATATTTATCAGTCTTAATAAAGAGTTTACTTGGTATTACGGTATCGATGGCAATCCCTTGC
>CBDUMS010000037.1:0-29809 GCA_965368405.1 uncultured Cyclobacteriaceae bacterium | reverse complement strand
AATGCTGAAAAGCATTGAAAGCCAATTGGGTTACTTTGGCGAAGAGGATTATCAAACGCTCTACCCGTTAATCTATGAGCAAGACATTATGTCTATCCAAAAATCCGTATCGAGTGGTGATTTAACCTATGAGAACCTTACTAAATGGTATTTATACCGTATAGCTAAATATGAAAATAATAAAGAAACCTATCTCAATGGTGTAATTGCTGTTAACCCAAGAGCTGTAGAAGAGGCGATAAAAAAGGATAAGCTACAGCAAGGGACTAACCATCCTATATTTGGTATTCCAGTTCTGCTTAAGGACAATATTAATTTTCAGGGATTACCGACCACGGCCGGAGCTCATGCATTAAAAGACAACTATACCTCAGATGCCTTTATCGTTAAGCAGATTAAAACGAATGGAGGGATAATTCTGGGTAAAACCAGCCTCAGTGAATGGGCGAATTATAATTGCATGAACTGTCCGAACGGATTTAGTGTAATCGGTGGCCAAACGCTTAACGCTTATGGTCGTAAAATCTTCGATACAGGGGGTTCTAGCTCCGGAAGCGGCGTAACCATAGCTGGAAATTACGCAACGGTAGCCGTGGGTACCGAAACTTCAGGCTCTATTCTATCGCCTTCGAGTGCGAGCTCTTTGGTAGGTTTAAAGCCAACTATTGGACTACTGAGCAGAGGGGGTATCGTTCCTATTTCAAGCACATTAGATACCCCAGGACCTATGACTAGAAGCGTAATGGACAATGCGATTTTGCTGTCTGCTATGACCGGCGAAGACCAAATGGACGCTGCGACAAAAGACAATCCAAAGAATATTGATTATTACAGCGATTTAGGTTCCTCTTCATTAGAAGGTATGCGCTTTGGGGTTAATAAAAGCTTGCTGAGTGATTCCGTCTACAGTGCCAATGTTGCCTTATTAAATGAATTAGGTGCAGTTACGATAGAGTTCGAACCGGCTGAAATTGAATTTCAAGGATTTAGCTCCCTTTTGCGCGGTGATATGAAAAAAGATCTTGCGCATTATTTAACCACCTACGCCGGAAAAGATGTAGTAGTTAAATCTGTACAGGATGTAGTGAACTATAATCTGGAAGATAGCACGGTGCGCATACCCTATGGACATGCTCGTTTTGCCGGTATCCTCGATGAGAGTATTCCAGATGAGGAATTAGCAGAACTAAGCGATAGATTAGACGCAGCGGGTAAAAGTTTTTTTGAAGGACCTATGGTAGAACATCAACTGGATGCCGTTTTATCGCTTAATAACCGCGGTGCAGGTTATGCCGCTGCAGCAAAATACCCCTGCTTAACGGTGCCTATGGGTTATAACGCTGAAGGCAGACCCATGGGATTAACCTTTATTGCGAGGTCTTTCGAAGAAGATAAATTGCTCCGTATAGGCTATGCTTTCGAACAGGGTTCAGAAGCCAGAATACCGCCGGAATTATTCGACTAAAACATAAGTCCTGTCTGATTATCCTATCACTGAACAGAATTAAGTTAAGAATTTATCAATTCTAAATTGGATTAGTTTGTAGTGAACTAGCTTTGTACATGACCAATTCTCAGATACCGCTTATTCAAGATGATCCATGGCTGGAGCTATATGCTCCGGACGTCCAAAACCGATTAAACTACCTTAAAGTGCGGAAGAAAGAAATCGAATCGAACTTTGGGTCATTAAAAAAATATGCCTCTGCGTATGAATATCTTGGTTTCAATTTCGATAGTAAGAAAGGGCTATGGCATTATCGGGAATGGGCACCTGGCGCTGATCAACTAACTTTAATTGGTGATTTCGATGGCTGGCAAGCGGGCATACCTCTAAAAAAATCAGACGATGGAGTTTGGGAAGCATCAATTCCGCAGAACATTGGTTTAAAGCACGGAACTTTAGTAAAAGTAAAAATTGAAAGCAATGGGTTGACTCGCGATAGAATTCCCACATTTATCAAGTATGCCATTCAGGATGAAGAGACAGCAGATTTTTGCGGACAGGTTTGGCACCCCGAGAAAGCGTTTAAATGGACCGATGAAGGCTATGACATAAGCAATCTTGATCAGCCGCTGATCTATGAGGCACATATTGGCATGGCGCAAGAGCATGAAGGAGTTGGCACATACCGCGACTTTGCTGATAAAATACTCCCCCGTATAAAAGAAAATGGCTACAACTGCATTCAGTTAATGGCGATTAAGGAACACCCCTACTATGGCTCCTTCGGATACCATGTGGCCAATTTTTTTGCAGCATCCTCTCGTTTTGGCACCCCCAACGACTTAAAATATTTGATCAATAAGGCGCACAACCTTGGCATAGCAGTAATAATGGACGCAGTTTATTCTCATGCTGTTAAGAATATTGCAGAAGGTTTAAACGAGTTCGATGGTACCGACTACCAATATTTTCATGCGGGCAATAGAGGCTATCACACCGGGTGGGACTCCAAATTATTTAATTATGGAAAACCTGAAGTAATGCAGTTTCTGCTATCCAGCGTTAAATACTGGATTGAGGAATTCCATATTGATGGCTACCGCTTCGATGGCGTTACATCGATGCTTTATGAGCATCATGGTGATAATGTATCCTTCGATCATTATGATAAATACTTTAAGGATAGAGTCGATGGTGATGCCATTCTCTTCCTTCAGTTGGCCAATGAACTCATCCATGATCTTAAACCAGGCGCGATTTCTATCGCCGAAGATATGAGTGGTATGCCAGGGATAAGCAGAACAGTTGCCGACGGTGGAATTGGATTCGATTATAGGTTGGGAATGGGAATACCTGACTACTGGATTAAGCTTCTCAAACACTCTCGCGATGAAGACTGGAACATAAATGAGATCTGGGGTGTGCTCAGTAACCGACGCTATAAGGAGAAAACCATAGCCTATGCCGAATCGCACGACCAAGCCTTGGTTGGAGACAAAACCTTAGCCTTTTGGTTAATGGATAAAGAAATGTATTGGCATATGGCCAAGGAAGACCAAAACCCTGTGATTGAACGTGGTATTGCTCTTCTTAAATTGATTCGACTGCTTACCGCCAGTCTGGGTGGTGAGGGTTATTTAAATTTTATTGGTAATGAATTCGGACATCCGGAGTGGATTGATTTTCCACGCGAAGGCAACGATTGGAGCTATAAATATGCCCGCAGGCAATGGTCGCTGGTAGATAACCCGGAATTAAAGTACGAATACCTCAATGAGTTCGACAAGGCTATGCTCCACCTCCTTGAGAAATTCCATGTTCTGGCATCGAACCCTGCCCAACAGATAAATATGGATGAAGGCAATAAGGTTATCATTTTTGAGCGCAACAACCTTATCTTTCTTTTTAACCTTAGCGTAGAAGCCTCTATTCCTGATTACAAATTCAATGTTCCGACCAAAGGTGAATATCAGGTGCTGTTATGTTCTGATGATATTGAATTTGGCGGACAGGGAAGAACAGATCACTCCGTAACCCACCACACTCAGCGTTCTGATAATACTGGTGATTATCTTCAGGTTTACCTTACTAACAGAACTGCGTTGGTGCTCGGCAAAAAGTAAACCGTCAGCGAAGCCTTAATTCGAGGTCATAGAGGATGTTTTGCAGAACAACAAAATTGGTATATCGCTTTGCGGGCTCCTGTCTATTCGAGATTTGTAAAAAATGCTCTGCTGAAATGAGCCAATAAAAGTCTGCAAGACAATCACTTTTGTTGGCTTGTATTACTTGAGGGGCGAGTTTTTTAACTCGATCAAAAAAGTCCTTTTGAAGACTATTTCCTATATAATCATTGAGTTTGATACCGCCAGTTCCCATAGCAATAACATCTGAAATACTGTAGCTCTGAGCTATCTTACTTCTGGCTTGCGCTTTTGCAATACTGATCGACTCTTTATGGATTGGTTCGGCCTGATCCGAAAACCCGTTAATTAAATCGATCTTATGGGTAATTTTATCGTCCTCACCAGTTTCCATTACTACTGCTACCGTTAGGTTCTTGTTTGTTGATTTAAAAAACGTATCGGTAGTATTTTTAGGCAAATACCATGATAAACCTGGTGCGACAACGTAGTTAATGTCTAGTTCAGCTAGTATCGATGTAAGGTTATTAGAATAAATTGTAGCAGCATTTAAGAGGCCTTGGCCACAATCCTTACCGACTTCCGCCAATACTGCTTGCTGTAGTTTTATTTCCTTAACAAAAAGATCTTTTGATATGATTGAGGTTAATGAATCATAATATGGGCTAACCAATAGCTCTATTTGGCCTACGTCAATGAGTTTTCGAAATTGCTTAAGAAGAACATCGTCTTTCAAAATTGCCTTTATAATCTCACCTGAAATCGCACAACTGACCGAAGATTTTGATGCACTTTCTACAGAATTCAGCCAGGGTTTGAACTTCTCATTAATTTGCTTGGCCAATGAAGCTTGTTCGTTAGCAATATCGTAGTATGGCAGATTTTTGCCAGAATCGAAAAATGAAAACCTTCCAAATTTTGGTTGACTATGGAAGAAATATAGTTGAGAATGGTTCATTACTTCGCAATTGCACGGAACAATTCATCGATTTGTTCAGCGACATTTTGCCAGCTCATCGCCTTAATACTCTTTTTGTTTTGTTCTACGATTGCGGCTGCAAACTCATCATTCGTTAAGATCTGTTCAATCTTTTTGACATAGCCATCGATATCATTATAATCAACAGCTTGTGCACCTTTCAGCACTTCGCTTACACCAGATTGGTCAGAGACTATAATGGGTTTGCCGGCAGCGGCAGCTTCTAAGGCTGTTAGGCCAAATGGCTCTGCTATAGAAGGAATACAGAGCATGGTAGCACGTGCGAACACTTTTTCTATCTCACTATGATCTATATATTCTTCAAAATGCACGTTAGCCGATAGTTTACGTTGTGCTGCCATTTCAATGAGTTCGGTGCGCTGATCTCCCTCACCAACCATCAAGAAATGTACATCCTTACGCTTTTCAACCATTTTCTCAGCAATATCAAGGAAAGTGGTAGGTGCCTTTTGACGAGCAAACCTTCCGAGAAATAATACGGTATGATCCGTAGGTGATCCTGCTTGGCTTACCTTATTGATTTGTGGTACGGCAGGATAAACGACCGTTATTTTATGTGGTTTGCCATCATATTCCGCAACGATACGATCTGCGGTAAACTTACTTACGGCAATAACCGCATCAGATTTTTCTATTGCCTCCTTTTCCAGTTCAAATACCCATGACTTATCCTGAATAGAAACCCTGTCTATATGCAAAGAATGGACATGGTAAACCAAGGGCTTCCCAGTTAGCTCTTTCAGTAACAGTCCGGCCTTAGCAGCGATCCAATCATGTACATATATAAGATCAAATTTATGCTCAGAAACTTTTTCTACTACATGCTTGGAAAAAGAATCGAGCTCTTCCTGTATTGTTTCTGTAATCTGCTCATTTTCAACGCTCTGAACCGCCTCTTCACCCAAATACACGTAAGGGTCAAGCTTTGCTGATACAGTAATATGAACTAAATCTCGAACTACTTTAGTGTCAGAAAATCGTTTACTTACTACCTCGGTTTTGACCTTCTCAGTAGCCTCCGCTTCTACTTCATCGGGTTGAACTACTGTTAAATCAACGAGCTGAGACAGTTCCTTCTCTAGAGAGTCAGCCACAATACCAACCCCGGAATTAGCAGCACTTGGCTGTCCGGGGCCTATCATAAGAACGCGTAACTTTTTCATTTATCACTAAATTTAATAGTCTTAAGTTAACACCAATTCTTTGAAATCTCTAGGCAATATCAAACTAAAACCGTTATTGATTTCGTTTATCTGATCTGTAGCATTCCGGCCATCGATCATAATTATTTTAGGTTTAGAGAAGCCATAAAAGTTAACGCGATAATTATTGTAGGTGCTCACATATTCCCCCTCTACATTTTGCTTAATTATATGTGTCGAGGCTGAGTTCAATGTGCTAAATTCTTTCTTCGCATAGCCAACATCTCTATGCTCGAACCCATCGCCAGCATCTTCGTAAATAAATGAATGATCTTCTCCTGAGCCTTTGTAAACATCCAGAGTGAGGGTATCAAATACAAACTCATCTGTGTATTGCATTTTGGGCTGAAACGGTAGTATTGCGCCACCGCGGACGAAAATCGGTAACTGGTCTAGAGGTGTAGCGACTTCGATGCTCTGTTTGCCTTTATACTTTTTATGAGACCAGAAGTCGTACCAGATTCCTTCAGGAAGATAAACCTTCGTTGTTTTAGCTCCTTCTTCGGCAATCGGTTTGATTAAAACATTATCGCCAAACATAAATTCTTCTTCTACTCCAAGAGCCTTTTCATCATCCTGGAAAAGTAGTGCGAGGGATCGAATCATTGGGATGCCCTCTGTAGCATATTGATAGAAACAACTATAGATATACGGCATTAGCTCATACCGAAGTTCGATAAATCGACGAACAATGTTTAAATACTTCTCATCAAACACCCACGGCTCTTTATCGCCATGATCACCAGAGGAGTGCGTGCGATAAAAAGGATGAAAAACTGCCATTTGCATCCAGCGCGTGTATAGTTCACCATCGGGACTTCCTATGAATCCTCCTACATCAGAACCACAAAACGAAACTCCGGATGTGGCTAAGCGCTGACACTGAATATTTGCAATTTTTAAATGCTCCCACGAGGCAACATTATCACCGGTCCATACAGATGCGTGTTTTTGTACCCCAGCGTATGCGGAACGAGTAATAGTGAACGGTCGATTATTCTGATTCGATTGCTCCAGCCCTTCATACGTTGATTGAGCCATTAACGATCCGTAAACATTATGTGCTTTTCGATGCGTACAAGGATGACCATCAAAATCATGACGGACATCATATGGGAATGTCCCGTTCTCAAATTCAGCGGGTTCGTTCATGTCGTTCCAAACACCAAGAACGCCATCGTTGCTAAGTCCTTTAAATAGGCTTGCCCACCAAGTGCGAGCATCTGGATTGGTAAAATCAGGAAAGTGGCATTCTCCGGGCCACACATTTCCCTTATACAAAGGGCCATCACCACGGGTACAAAAATATTTACCAGCGACACCCTCCTTATACACACTATACTTTTTATCGATCTTTATCCCAGGATCAATTATAACTATAGATTTAAATCCTTGATCCTTTAGGTCACCAATCATCTTTTTAGGATTTGGGAAACGATCCTTATCCCAGGTAAAGCAGCGATACCCATCCATATAGTCAATATCCAAATGAATGACATCGCATGGTATTTTTCGCTCTCTGAACTCATTCGCAAGGTTGCGAACTGTTTCTTCCGGGTAATAACTCCATTTGCTTTGATGATAGCCTAAAGTCCACTTTGGTGGCAATTGTGGCCTGCCTGTTAATTCGGCATATCTTATGGCAACGTCAATAAGCTTTGGACCGTTAATGAAATAATATCGCATCTCACCTCCTTGTGCCCAAAAACTGGTTACTGTCTTTCTTTCTTGGGCAAAATCAAAGAACGATCGGAAGGTGTTATCCATAAAAACACCATAGCCCTTGTTTCTACTTAAGCCGAGGTAAAATGGAATATTCTTATAAACGGGGTCTGTATCATTCCCATAACCGTAACAATCGGTACCCCAGAGCTGTCGTCTGGTCCCTCGTAAGTTTAATGCCCCCGTCTTATCACCAAGACCGAAATAGGCTTCATCTGGATGAGACTTTTTTGTAGATATTACTACATTACCACCATGCTGTTTCTCCTCCTGCCAATGATACCCTTTTTCATCATCGAGCAACACATGGTCGCTACTATCATGAATTTTAGTAGTCAGGTTGTTCTTATAGATGTATAATTTTAAATTTTTTGTTCGAATAGCAAAGTAGGTACTTCTTACTTTAAAGTCTGTAGTCAGTTCTTCGGGTTCAAAGTCGGTTACGGCATACGAGAAATCATCTTCAAAATAGCCCTGATTCGCATATCGGAATTTTATTATGTCGTGTGTTAGAACAGTAACTTCCAACGAGCTATTTTCAGCATGGAAATAGTACCGATTTTCAATCTTCTCCCAATCGTAACAGACTCCGGGATATAGATCTTTCTCGCTGTGCCCAAGATCAAATTTTTCGATATAATTCCCACTGAAATCTGCCTCTTTCTCCATTAAACTAATATTTTTCTTAACTTTTGGTATTTTAACTTTTTACCAAGCGGCAATAATAGCAGAATCCAATTTCAGTACCATGTCTGTATGTCAATTATATTATAAAATAATTGGTGGTCTCGGTGTTTTAAAGCCTAAAAACTGTGTAGAACATAACAAATATTGATTGAAATATGATTATTATTAAGAAGATAAATTTATTTGAGAATTAGAGGAATTAAGCAGGGACAATGACCAAGAAAAAGGCCAAAAAGAAACAAAAACTATTATTAACCGAAGTTGCGTGGGAAGTATGCAATCAAGTAGGTGGTATCTATACGGTTATTCGCTCTAAAGTCCCTGTAATGATGGATAAGTGGGGCGATGATTACCTCCTGTTAGGGCCTTATGTGCACGAAAATGTTGCCTCTGATTTTGAAGCAATAGAAACAGAAGACTCTCTTGTTGGCACAGTGGTAGAAGAAATGAGAGCCATGGGCTTCGATGTTCATTATGGCAGCTGGCTAGTTTCTGGTAGACCAAAAACAGTTCTTTTCAACCCCGAATCGGCGATGCATGATTTGTCGAATATAAAGTATTTCTACAATCAGAATCACCACATCGACTTTGCAAAGCATGACCCTCTGGTAGATCAGGTTATAGCATTTGGTCATATGGTGAAGATATTTTTATCCGAACTTGCTAAAAAATGTTTAGAGGAAGACTATCGATTGCTCGCGCACTTTCATGAATGGATGGCCGGAACGTCAATTCCCGATCTTAGAAAAGAGCAAATACCTATAAAGACTGTTTTTACTACACATGCGACTATTCTTGGCAGGTATTTAGCGATGAATGATCCACATTTTTATGATCACCTCCCCTTCTTAGACTGGGAAGCAGAAGCGCGCAATTTTGATATAGATGCGGTTGCACGGCTAGAGCGAGCTTGCGCACATGGTGCTCATATTTTTACCACGGTAAGCGAAGTTACGGGTAGAGAATGTACCCATCTTGTTGGGAGATCTCCTGACCACACTCTTCCTAATGGATTGAATATCGAGCGCTTTAGTGTGTTACATGAAGTGCAAAATGTACATCAAAAGTTTAAGGCCCAAATTCAAAACTTTGTGATGGGGCATTTCTTTCAGTCATACTCCTTCGACCTTGATAATACTTTGTTCTTCTTTACCTCAGGCCGCTTTGAATACCGCAATAAAGGTTATGATTTAGCCTTAGAAGCATTATCGCGACTTAACTGGAAAATGCAGCAAGCAAACTCCGAAATGAATGTGGTTATGTTTATTGTAACTAAGCAGCCCTCTTATTCAATTAACCCACAGGTACTTAACTCCAGAGCGCTACTAGAAGAAATAGATCGAAATTGTGATCGTATACTTGAGCAGGTCAAAGAGAGACTCTTTTATCATGCGGCCAGCAATCAGGAAGATCATAGATTGCCTTCATTGAATGATATGGTTGATGATTATTGGCGTTTGCGCTACCGAAGAACTATTCAATCATGGAAATCAGATAACCTTCCCAATATTGTTACACACAACCTTGTTGATGATAGCAAAGACGACGTCCTACAGTTTTTACGTCGTGCTAACCTTGTAAATAATGCGCACGACAAGGTAAAATTTGTTTATCACCCCGACTTTATATCAACGAGCAACCCGCTCTTCCGTATGGAGTATGGTGATTTTGTACGCGGTTGCCATATGGGAATATTTCCTAGCTATTATGAGCCCTGGGGTTATACCCCAGTTGAGTGCCTGGCTAGTGGCGTCGCCGCCGTGACTTCAGATTTAGCGGGATTTGGCGATTACGCTCAAAATATTTCAATTGGCGATGAAGCTCATGGTCTTTATCTTTTGAAAAGAACTAATAAAGATTTTGATACTGCCGCTAACGATCTGGCAGATATGCTATTCCGCTTTGTTGAAACGAGTCGAAAGGATAGAATTCATATGAGAAACCTCAGCGAGGATTTATCTGAACATTTCGACTGGAAAAACCTGTATTCTGAATACCAAAAGGCGTATGAAATGGCAATGGAGGATGTTACGATTGCCACTTAAACCTTCTATTAGCAAATGGTTTTGATCTGATAATTAACGCTATTAAAGTTGACTTTATCTCCCTTTTTCGCATCGATTAAGGCTTGAGCTAATGGTGATAGCGGTGAAATAACCATCACTTTTAACTTATCTAACTCCACAACCCCGAGACTTATAGAAATAAAGATTAATGCCTTATTAGTTTCTATTAAATTGCCTGAACCCACCTGATCGGTATTATTATTTTCTATGCTGGAAAGAATCCCTAATTGTTTCTTAGCGAGTACCACTTGACCTGAAATCTTCTCTCTTTCTGCGTTGGTCATCTCTCTGCTGGTTTCGAACTTATCCCCGGCAGAGCTTTTTGTGTCGGCGGCAACATCCAGTGCCAGCAATCTCAACTCGTTTTCCATTGTTTCCAGTTTATCCTCTAGTAAACTCTTACAAGTTGCAATGATTTTAGATTTCGTTTTTTTACAGTCCATTTAGTTACTATATCTGGGTATAACGTTTTGTATACAGATGAGGTTGAGTTTTATTTTAGATTATTGCAATTCATTCGAATTCAATCTCTTAAGTTAATATTTTTTCCTTTTCTTAGCAACTTACTCTAACGATATGAAACACATAGCCTCGGTCATTATACTTTTTGCATTAGGATGTCAAACCAACGATAACAATGTAAGTCAAACCCAAGTTCATCAACCTATTCTTGAAGCGAATCGATACAATGTCGCTTTTCTTATAATGGATGGCACTTTTAATACAGAGTTTACCGCTCCGTTCGATATTTTTCAGCACACCATTTTTAGAGAAAACATTAAAGCCATGAATGTATTTACTGTGGCCAAATCGTTAGCTCCGGTTACGACATTCGAAGGTGTACGTATACTTCCCGATTTTAGCTATTTAGCAGAAAATCTTCCTCAGATCGATATTCTTGTAGTACCCAGTGCTGAGCATCATTTAGATACTGATTTGGAGGATAGTGTTATGGTTGATTTTGTTCGCCAAACTGCGAAGGATGCCCTTTTTATCACGTCACACTGCGATGGCGCTTTCGTTCTGGCTACGGCAGGATTATTAGATGGAGTAGAATCAACTACTTTTCCGGGTGATCTAGAAAAATACAGATCACGTTTCCCCAACTTAATAATACACGAGGATGTATTTTTTGTTCATGACGGCAGATATATAACATCTGCAGGAGGTGCTCGATCGTTTGAAGCAGCCTTGTATTTAACAGAAGTCCTCTATGGCAAGGAAATAGCACAAGATATTGCTACGGGACTCGTTATCGATTGGGATGTAGACAAGGTCCCCCATATTGTTGTGGAACGCGAGTAAAATTTGGCCAAATATCCTGTTATTGTGATTTACAATGGATAAGATAAGCGCAATAAACTATATTTTTGCAGTGTAATCAGATCAAGTAGCTATGGGTGAGTTGGAGTCGTATTTTACAAAATTCCGAGAGCAGATTATTGGCATCGATAAGGAGTTTGACGGACCTTATGGTTCTAAAAAAATTGTTTATGCAGATTGGACAGCCAGTGGTCGCATCTATGGTCCTATTGAGGACAAGATGCGAAATGATTTTTATCCTCTGGTAGGAAATACCCATACTGAAACCAACATTACAGGATCTTCCATGACCCTGGCTTACCATAACGCACTTCATATTATTAAGATGCATGTACATGCCGGAGAGCATGACTTAATAATTTCTACAGGATCGGGTATGACTGGTGTTGTTAACAAATTCCAACGAATTCTTGGCCTAAAGGTATATGAGAAGCACAGGAAGTTAATCGACCTCCCCATCGAAGAGCGCCCCTTGGTCTTTATTACCCATATGGAGCATCACTCGAACCAAACAACCTGGCTCGAAACGATTGCAGATGTTGAGATTATCAATCCTGATGAAAACGGTCAAGTTGATCTAAATCATTTTGCTGAGTTACTCGATCAGTATAGCTATCGTAAAGTAAAGTATGCGGCTGTAACAGCATGCTCTAATGTAACCGGTATTGTAACACCTTATTATAAAATGGCGGAGATGATTCATGCGGCCGGTGGTCATATCTTTGTTGATTTTGCCTGCTCGGCACCATATGTCAATATCGACATGCACCCTGATAATCCGGCACATAAACTCGACGCTATCTTTTTCTCGCCACATAAATTCCTAGGTGGGCCTGGTACTTCCGGCGTGCTAATCTTTTGCAAAACGCTTTATAAAAACACTATCCCCGACAACCCTGGTGGTGGAACCGTAGACTGGACAAACCCATGGGGGAAACATAAATACCTGGATGATATTGAGATGCGTGAGGATGGTGGCACACCCGCTTTCCTGCAAACGATTAAAACCGCACTTTGCATAAAGTTAAAAGAAGAGATGGATCCTGAAAAGATTCTGGCGCGAGAGGAAGAGCAAGTGAAGAAAATTTGGGATAACTTAAACGATTTTCCTCGTGTTAATCTTCTTGCCAATAATCATCCGCATCGATTAGGGGTTATTTCATTTTATATCGATGGTTTACATTATAACCTGGGGGTGCGCCTCTTAAATGACCGATTTGGTATTCAGGTTCGTGGTGGTTGTTCGTGCGCGGGAACGTATGGACATTATTTATTACATGTCGATCAACAAACCTCTGATGAAATTACACAATCAATAAGTGCTGGAGACTTGTCTGCAAAGCCAGGATGGATACGTATGTCGATTCATCCTACTATGTCTGATGAAGAGATTGACTTCCTGATTAAAGCGGTTAAAGAGCTTGCGGAGAACTTTGAAGACTGGGCACAAGATTATGAATACAGTGCCAAAACAAATGAGTATGCCTTTAAGGACGGGTCGGTTGCCCAAGACCTTAACACCAGCATTTGTAATTTGTTTGAAACAAGTCTTGCTTAAGAGATTAACGGTTCGCCAGAAGGTAGCCACCCCAAACCAGTAGAATGGCCAGGCCTACACTCAACCCAGTGTACAGTGCAAAATTAAAGTAGCTCCCGGCGCGTAACATCTCCAGGTTTTCGAATGCGAAGGTAGAAAACGTGGTGAAACTGCCACAGAAACCAATGGTTAAGAATAACCGAACTTCCGGACTAAACCAGTGGTTTTTTTCGATGTATCCGAAGAATAAGCCTATCAGGAAGCTCCCAATGAGATTTATCAGTAATGTGCCCAAAGGAAACATCAAAGGAATTTTGGCGGCAACCAGGTTTTGCAGATAATACCTGCTCGTACTTCCTAAAAACCCGCCTAGCCCGATTACTAATAATTCTTTCATGCTTCTATTTACACTATCCAGCAGCTATTTCTTGCGCTTTTTAGACTGTTTCTTACTTAAATAATTCACCGCCTCAACGTACTTTGTGTTTTCCTGAATGCTCATTTTAATGGTCCGTTGTGGGAAGGTAATATCAAGTTGTTTAAACAGGCCTGTTTTAGTTTTAATTGTTGTTTCTTCCCAATACTCCATATCCTTTAGATTACCCCGTACCGTCCTAAATCGTAATGGGTACCAGACTTGAATTTTATCGTTGCCAATCGAAATAATCTTAAAATTAAACAATTGCCTTATAAGTAGCACAAAGGCCATGAGGAGGAAGACAATAGCCATAAGGTAATTAAAAAACCATGTGCTCCCCTGAATAATGAGAGCTAAATTATAACCGCCAAGGCCAAAACAGATAATAATAAAGAAGCCCAGGGCAAATAGTGCCTGAGATTTTGGTTTAGAGACTATCATTAAATCACTTCCAATTTTTCGTTAACAAACTCATGAAGCTGAGGAAAGAACCCTCTGAATTCCGCCTCAAATTTATTATAATTTAATTGGAGATCTTCAACACCATATTCCATTTTGGAGTCGAATTTTGTACGATTTGCCATACCCTTAAGCACTTTCTCTATTCCTTCTAGATGCGCATAATTATAGAGCCAGTTATGGGGGATCATATATTTAAGCATATGGTTAATCCTTTTAGGCAAAATATCTTCGCGCTCCTTCAAAAGTCGATAAACACCCTCTGTGTAGGGAAGCAAGGCTTGATCAGAATAATCTAACCAATTCTTCGCTAAGAAATGATCATAAAATATATCAACCAGCACACCGGAATAATGACTATACCTATGGTGCAGTCGTGTCCGACTTTTTCGATGCAAGCTGTGGTTATCTGTATACTCATCGATGGCCCGATGTAAGACTATCCCTCGACGTATCTCATCGGAGTAATCATCCATAGCCTTTCCCTTAACGGCATCAGCAATAAAATTCCCAATGAGAATGTCTTTATTATCTCCGGATAAGTATACGTGAGCTAGATAATTCACATAATAAAATTAAGTCGAATAAGTATGAATTCACCGATTTACAGCTCTTTACTTTAGAATGTCACAAAGACGTCGTTAGGATAAACGAGAATTCTTATTTCTAAGGATATAAAGAAAAATTGACCTGTTAATCAGGACTCAAACATCTTGGTTCTATACCTGGAAGTTCCAGCCAAATTTATCATCCGACCGTCCATAGCGAAGTTCATTTAAGGCACTTAAGGTCTTCTTCGAGAAGGCTGCTTTGTCCATGTCGAGGGTGTAGTCATTCTCGCGATAGCCAATTACTTCGATATTAGTGATTGTAGCTGCGGTACCCACGCCAAAGGCCTCCTTCAAACTACCATTCTCGATAGACTCAATGAGTTCTTTCACGGTAAAAGGTCTAACCTCAACCTTCATCCCCCAATCCTCGGCTAGCTTAAGCACTGTGTCTCGGGTAATGCCATTTAAGATAGTATCACCAACGGGTGCAGTTACTAGCGTATCATCGATAACGAACATTATATTCATTGTGCCGGACTCCTCGATATGAGTATGAAACTGACCATCAGTCCAAATAAGCTGGTCGTACCCTTTTTGCTGCGCCAAATAAGCTGGGTATAGCGATGCGGCATAATTACCTGCAGTCTTGGCAAAACCAGTTCCTCCTTTCGCTGCACGCGTATAGTGCTCTTCTATTTTTACCTTAACCGGACGCGAGTAATATGCTCCTACCGGACAAGTAATAATCATAAACTTGAAATTCTGCGAAGGGCGAACCCCAATATATTCGTCGGTAGCAAACATAAACGGACGAATATACAAAGCTGTACCGTCTATATTCGGCACCCAAGCCCTATCCATATCGATAAGCTCTCGCAATCCGTCTATGAAGATTTCTTCCGGCAACTCCGGCATCATCATTCGTTTTGCCGAAATATTCATGCGCTTAAAATTCTCATGAGGTCTAAAAATCAACACCTCATCTGCTGCGTTTTTGTAAGCTTTTAAGCCTTCGAAAATCGACTGACCATAATGTATTGCGGGATTTGCCGGGCTAAGACTAATATTCTTGTATGGAACTATCTTGAAATCTTGCCATTGCCCATCATAATAATCTGCAATAAACATGTGATCTGAATACTGCTTGGCGAATTCAATATTATTGAAATCCATTTCACTCACTCGAGATTGAGCTACTTTTTCTACCTGTATATCAAGTGTATTTACCATCAGAATAGTGCTTTATTTCCTTTACAAAATTAAAGAAAATCCGAGTGGAAAACTAATTTTCGGGATGCCAGGGCAGCTCGTTAGCACCATTGAGTTTAGCCACATACCTGCTTAAAACGAAAAGATAATCCGACAGTCTATTTAAGTAAATAATTATGGCAGGATTCACCTCGCTTTCATCATTTAAAGCAATAACCATTCGTTCGGCTCTACGGCATACCACACGACCAAGGTGACAATACGAAACTTCGAGATCGCCACCGGGTAAAATAAAAGAAGTTAGCTGAGGAAGCTTATCTTCCATATGGTCTATTGACTTTTCGATATCAAGCACTTGCTCATTATTAATTTTTGGCAATTTCAATCCCTTCTTATCCGGATCAGCAGCAAGATGTGCTCCAAATGTAAAAAGCATTCGCTGAACCTCTTCAAGCAGGGTAATTTGATTTTTTTCTTTAATTACGGATCTGATTAACCCGATGTGAACGTTGAGCTCATCGATTGTACCATAAGCATCAATCCTCAGGCTAGCTTTTGACACGCGTTTTCCGCCCCACAGGGATGTTAGTCCCTCGTCTCCTCCTTTCGTATAAATTTTCATGATGAGTACTTAAGCAAATGGTGTTGTACTAATCGTTGCTCTCACATCTTTATTCAGCTCATCAGATTCTATAAGCCCATCGCGTAAACGTACAATCCGATGTGCGTAGTGTGCAATGTCGTCTTCGTGCGTTACCATAATAATTGTGTTCCCAGAATCATGGAGTTTTTGGAACAAATCCATGATATCATAAGAGGTTTTAGTATCGAGGTTACCGGTTGGTTCATCCGCAAGGATAATACTAGGGTTATTCACTAGTGCCCGCGCAATAGCTACACGCTGTCGCTGTCCACCAGACAGTTCATTCGATTTATGAGAAGCCCTATCGCCCAGGCCTACATTCTCAAGCGCCTGATAAGCCCTCTCTTCTCGTTCTGACCTCCCTAAACCTGCATAAATAAGTGGCAAGGCTACATTATCTAATGACGATGCACGAGGCAAAAGATTAAAAGTTTGAAATACAAAACCGATTTCTTTATTCCTGATTTCTGCAAGTTCATTTTCTGTTAAATGGCTTACATCATTATTGTTTAAAATATATTGGCCATCTGTAGGCGTATCTAAACAGCCTATTATATTCATTAGAGTTGATTTACCCGACCCAGATGGTCCCATAAATGCTACATACTCGCCTTTATCGATGTCCATTGAAACAGACTTTAAGGCCTGTACAATTTCAGAACCCATTTTATAGATTCTGGCGATATTTTTAGTCTCGATTATTTTGGTCATTCATTGAGTGTTTTTGATTACTATAAGCTTAGACACAATAGTATGACTAAAGCCAACGCTGTTATGTTACAAATAAAAGTATATTTTACCGAATCTTGTAATACTCTATTGTAAACGGTAGATTACTCATTTAGTTCCAATTCTAACTTCTTATTAATCTCAATAACTTTTCTATCGTATTCCTCTTTTAACATAAGGTACGACTGGCCTGAGAAACGCTGACCATATTCTGATAATCCGTTCACTGCGAATTGATCCATCCCTACTTCCAGGGAAAGTAAAATGTACTCGCGCAATAGTCGTGGCGATTCTGGGTTGAGCTGAACCGCTTTAGCGAGGTGACCATAGCATTTAAATGGGTCTGGGTCTGCTTTATAATAATCTATGCCGATTAGTACGGCGTCGGCAAAGAAGGGATTATCTGTTGCCATACGATAATAGGTAAGGCTATCTTGCTCTAAACCCGCCAAATGATTTAAGGTTGCTTCTACAACAAACTCACTTTCTTTAAACTCAAATAGGCTATCGAATTCGCTTAATTGATTCTGCACATTCGTTGCTGAATTATTAATAATTGCATGCAGTAATAGGTACTTGCGATAATCACTCATGCTCAGGGCGAGCCCCTCAATATTCTTTAGCATGAGTTTAGCCCCTTCATTATTCTGATAGTTATGATAGAATTTAGCCAATTCAAGGGCAAGATCGATACGGAGGTTCTTATCATCAATGGTTGCTAAAAGCTCGTTTTCCGCTGATTCATCGATAAAAAACTTATTGTATCTCCCATATAAGTATTTGAGTCGATCATCTCTGAGTGCTGGGTCATCACTATACACTACGGCCAGGATTTCATTTGCGATTTCTGAAATAAAACCCATTTCGGCGGAGGCCGCCCTAGTCCAAAACTCTTCAGCTTTTTCCGGGTTACCATTTTCGAGATAGGCCACACCAAGTTCGAGATTAAATTTACCACCGGTTCCATCGAGGAGTAGGTTGATGGCCTGTTCGTTTGAGCCTAATTCGAGGTATATTTTTCCCAAGGCAAGCTTTGCCCGATCAGACCAATCTGCAGAGCTGAAAATCAAACCCCCAAAGCCTTCGATGGCATCAGCAAATTTTCCATTTTTGTAAGCCGCAAGTGACCAATTATAACGTAATCGATCCTGATAACTAGCGTTGGATGTGCTATCTATCGTTTTTCGTGCTTGATTTAAGGCCCCGTTCTCTATGCTCACCTTATCGGATAACAACCAGTTATTGAGCAATACCATATCAAACATATGATTAGCATTCTTCAAATTCGGAGTGTTGGTAAAGTAGCCAAATGCAGAAGCATTCGCCTCCCCTGCCCGATCAAGACCCCGGAATAAGGCGGTTGAATCTTTATCTAGAGACCTACCATGCTTAGCAGCAAAGGCTAGCCTATTATTCTTAACATGGCTATTAACCGATCCAGCCTTCTCAAAATAATACGCCGCAGAGTCTAATATTTTAACTTTTTCGAACTGCACCGCAAGGTTATTATAGAGTTCCGGACTATCATCGATAATCTCTACGCCTTCTTGCAAGGCAAAGAGTGACTGGTATAGATCGAAGCCATTATTTAGCAAGTTTGCCCGATTAACGATGGCTTGCGATGTTGGCCAACGGTCTGCAGCTTTCACATAATAATCGTCGGCCAATTTAGGTTCGTTCTTCTCGGCCAAAAGCGCCAAGTTGTAATTTGCCTTATGATTATGATAAGCGAAAGCATCCGCGCTTTCATAGTATGCCTTGGCAATTTCCGGTTCTCCCAACTCCTTTTCAACATCGGCATTGGCGTTATAGCGGCCGCCCAAGCTGTACCATACTGGGTAATCAAAACCACGGACTGCAAAAAGTGCTATTAAAATCATTAAACCTAATAAGCGATAGGTTAAATAAGGGAGGTTGGTAGGGTTGTACAGCACGTTTCGTACCGGCAACCCCTTCTCAATCATCGGAATGAAATTGTAAAGAATATAAAGCAGAAATGCTATTCCAATGGCAAGATGAGCATAGATAATAAAGTCATTCACCACGGAGATTAAAGGATCATTTACGGTGCCCATCATAAAAATGAGCGTACCCAAACTTATTATACTAAGAACTAAATATAGGATGGGCCATAGCGATTCCAGAGAACTTGCTCCTACGTAAAGAGATGCCCTTGCTTTTGCTCCCCATATTCCCAAAACAGCCGAAACCATTAATAGGACAAAAGGGTTAATGGATACCAGTTGCCAATCAATATAGTGTGCAATATAGAGATAGGACAGTAAAATATTGGCGAGGTAAATGACGGAAATAACTAAGAAATGTTTGAGTTTCGACCGGTCTGCAATACCCTCAGAACCACTTATTACAATGATAAACCCTGCCAGGATTTCATGTGCAACTGTAATAATAAAAAATAAGATAAGGATATATGGCGCAAGTATACCGTAGTTAAATAAGCTAACAAATGCGTGTTCAGATTCGCCAAAGAAGTAAATTAATGTTGCGAGAGCAATTACAGCAAATGACATCACCCAAAGTCTTTTTAGAAAGCTTAATCCGCTAGCAAACGCATGTAAATAATAGCTTGGGCTGAGCAGTACCACAAAAACAAGAACCAGAACCTTAGTATCATTCCAACCAAACAGGAACACCGACTCCACATTCATAAGGATTAAGAATAGCAGCATCCCGGCCATTGCAATCAGGTACCAAACTCTTTTAAATAAGGTAACCGTTGCCAGGTAGATACTAATGGCTAGCCCAATAAGCATAATCATGACTTTGGAGCCCCAAATACCGGAAGGGATTTGACCGCCATTAAATATCTCGGTAAGCACCCTTTTTTCAGCATCGATAGAAAAACTAAAAGGGCCCTTGCTAAAGATGGTATAATCTACAGCATATGCCGATTCAATCGTAAATATATCCCATGGAACAAATGCTTCAATTCCTACAAGTTGTATTGTAGCAACCACCGTTGCCAGCCCCATAAAAAAGGTGGCTAGCACCCAAAAAATAAGCCTATACGTAGTCGGATAAGCATTCCAATAAAAAAGTTTACGCATCTACTTCTTAATTACTTTAGGCACAACAAAAAAATTATCAATGGCCGTAGAGGCGTTTCGGGTAGCTTCCTCGGCCGTGATATTCTGAGTAACATCATCAGATCTGAATCGATTTACTTCATGCGTCATCTGTGTAATTGGCTCTACATTCTCGGTATCAACTTCATTTAACTTTTCAACCCAATCTAAGATGGCGCTCATATCATTAATTAATACATCGCGCTCACCGTCTTCTATTTTCAATTTTGCCAAGCTGGCAATTTTGTTTAATGATTTATTGTCGATTTTCATTTATGTATAACACCTTCTTGGATGTTGTTTTTGTCATTCAGTGTGTTTTGGATGATTTCGAATACGCTTTCACGTAAGGCCGCTACATCATCTTCCTTTAAACCCGTTGTGTCGATGGCCTCATGAATTACAATATTAAGATTTTTACCACGAAGTAGGAGCTTTCCGTCATCTGGAAGAAGCTCCCAATTTTTAGGCAAAGATACCGGTACAATAGGGACTTGTTGTGCTATTGCCATTCGAAAGGCTCCATCCTTATACCTAACCTGTTGTGGTGGGTTTAATGTGCGAATACCTCCTTCAGGAAAAATTATTAGCGATTTTTTGTCTCTCAGCGCCTGAATGCTTTTTTCAAAAACACTCGCTCGGTCCCTTACACTTTCTCTGTTTACGGTTATATGCAGGGATTTAAAATAATAGCCAAAAAGTGGCACCTTACTAATCGATTGTTTCCCAACAAAGCAAGCATCATTGGCTATTAGAGGGATAGCGGCGATATCGCTAAATGAAAAATGATTAGCAACATAAATACAGGGCTTCCGCCACTCTGCTTTATTTCTATTTTCGATTTCTAGCTTTATCCCAACCAGAAAAAAATATATTAATCCCCAGTAATGGGTAACCTTGTAGGCAGTTTTATGCCAGCTTTTCTTTTGAGCACAAATAAAGAAGATTGGAAAAAGACATAGAAATGTAGCAACAAACAAAGTACCTGCATAAGCGGTATGAAGCCATCGGAATAATTTCATTTCGTGTTCTTTAAAAAGCCAAAAATACAGTTCTGGATTAAAAGATAAAATTGCAGTTGTCCCCATTCAGGAATAATAATACGAATGAGTCAAATTGGTACATAAATAATTCCATGTGCCAATTATTTGAACAAGATAACAGTTTTACCTGGTGTACCGGTATTCTTCATTTGTTCAATCGCGTTCTCAATTTGCTCAAATGGATACTTCCTGCTAATCAATGGTTTAATTCCTCTTTCTTCTACAAAGGACACCATTTTTGTGAATTCATCATCATTACCCATGGTCGAACCCTGAATTGTGCCCTGCTTCCAGAAAAGTCGGTAGAGATCCAAACTAGTTGGCAACCCATTACTTGCCCCATAAAAAACAATACGACCTCCTGGGTTTAGAATTTTAATCAGGTTATTAAACTGATCGCCACCTGCGCTGTCAATTATCACATCGAATCCTCCAACACGCTCAGCGGCTTGCTGAATCCAATCTGTTTCGTTGTAGTTGAATTGATATTCCGCCCCTAACTCTTTTGCCTTTACCATATTCAACGCATGACCGGTGGTTACCGTTAGTTTTGCACCCACCGCCTGAGCAAATAGAAAGGCAAAATGGGCAACACCTCCGCCAAACCCTGAAACGAGCACACGCTTACCCTCACTAATACCTCCATGATGGAAACAAGCTCTATACGCCGTTAGGCCCGCGAGAGGCAGGGCTGCCCCTTCCTCATAACTTAAATTTACCGGTAGAACAACTACCCTATCCTGCGGCACAATGATATAGTTTGCAAATGTACCGTTAACCGGCATTCCTAGTATTTTGTACTCAGCACTCTGGATATTAGGATTCTTACCCCAATTGATATTCGGATTAATTAAGACGGCTCTATCCAACCATGTTTTACTAACGCCCTGGCCTATTTCATCGATATCACCGGCCCCATCAGACCCTAAGGTTGTACCAGCAACAATTCCTGGATATTTGTCTTTACTGATCCAATAATCACGTTTATTAATGGCGGCTGCCTTTAGCTTTATGCGTACTTCTCCCGGACCAGGATGTGGCTCATCTACTTCTACAAGCTCTAGTTCTTTATTATCTACTACTTTGAGCGCAATCATTTAGGAAGTAATTGAGGTGGATTGATCATCTATCCCTCAATTCTAAGCAGAAATTCACAAAATTGAACAAGTAACTACAATTTAGCCTGCAATTCGTCCTCCAATACCCGAGCTTTTTTGAAAAGGACATAATTTTCTATGAAGATATGCATGCGTAAATTGCGATCCATAAGCTTCAGTTCATTATAAAAGTGACGAAGATCTTCATCTGCATCGTTCCAGCAGGTGTACTCATTGGTAATCGCACGTAGCTCATCTAATTGGGTTGCGGATGCTTCATGGTCGTCAAGCATCGATGATACACTTTTTTTGAGTTTCCCAAAGGATGCAGGCTTTGGTACCTTACCTTTTGAAACCGTATGCTCCATATATTCTAAATAAGGGAATAAGACCTTTTCTTCACTCACCATATGGGGAGCGAGATGATTAAACATCGCCATCAGAATGTCGTGAATTAAATCGATTTTCTCTTCCTTATATTTTGCCAGAATATTTCGGGATATTGTTGCAATTTCACTGATCTTATTCCGCAAAAACATATGATAGTCGCGGCGCAAAATTTCGCTTACCTCGCTAACAGAAAGTTCGTTAAAATTAATATTTTCCTCATTTTCAGATTCAATAGCAAGTTCGAGTTCTGCTATAAGCTCATCAAGAGCACCGTGAGCTTCCTCCATAGCCTCCTTAAGGGTGATTTCACCATCACAGCAAAAGTTGAGATGATATTTTTCAAACACGTCGGCCGCACTATTATGCTCGCTAACGATCTCCGATAAGGTCATTTTCTGGAATTGATTCATAGATTCAGGTCTTTAGGTAACTACCTAGCAGGCTGTTAAAACTCCATTAACACAACCCTTGTTTAACCTAACAAATCTATGGTGTCACATTAATCTATTGAATGATCTAGATCAGCTTTTAGAAATGGCCCTATTCGCAAACCGATGACTTCATCACGAAATGGCGCTTCTCATTTAGATAGATTTGCTCACCTTCGATCTTCAAGCTCACCTTTAAAGGATCCAACTTTTTATAGTTCAGAATTAGAACACCCGATGCCCCAACCGAGCTGGTTTCCCATGTTCCCGATTTTGTTCCTTTATACTGTTTGGCTTGATCTTTTAACAATCCAGAGCGTTTTAGCTTAGTTGTAAAACTGCCATCGGAACAGAGCCAAATATCATTTTCTGCTTTGGCATTTGGTACGTAATCGTAATTTAAAAGATGTTTACCGCTCAAAAACTCATTCCAATCAAAATCTGCATAATCGTCCTTATCTGAGGGCTCTTGCCATTGTATATTATCGATAAAACTATAGACCGCTTGCTGTACTTTATCGAATCCTGCCTCACCGCCAAAAAGCATTACAGTAAGGCATACGCCATAGGGTCCACATACCGTTTCAATATAACCTCGATCGGTAGATGTTTTTTGGTCAAGTTTTAGAAAAGATGATAAATTACCATTCCGATCCGTAAAATTTCCATCCGATCGAAGTACATTGCCATTGCCAAGGTCTAGACCACTAAGCCAGTTAGCTTTTCGATCTTCTATGGAGAGATTACCAGAAACTGTTACATAAATTTCGCCGTTACTACCATCCAGTGGCATTAATAAGAAAAGCTCTGTATCCCTTGGAAGCATACCTAACCAGCCCTGTGGTATTATTGTTTTAACACCAGCGCGCGCTCCATAGACTGTTTCTCCTGAGCTATATCGTTGCGTTGGTTTTAATCTGGCTTGGGAATAAACCATAGGCAAGCCAAGCATGAATAGAATTAATGTAAATATTAGTCGTTTGCTCATATATGTAATTATACGCGCAAGATCTTAAATAGGTAAAAAAAATCTAAACTATTTATATTAGAACGGCGCCGGGCCCTCATCGGGTAGATCGCTAGGTGGTGGCGGGGTATCGCCATTGGCCTTGCTTGGCAAGGTAATAGTATCGAAATCAGCTGATCCGCTTGCACCCTTAGGAAATGGCACAAAACCAGCATCGCCAGGTCCGCCAAAGTCAAGGTCTGTGAATTTCGTAAATTTCCCGATAAACTTCAGATTAACATTCTCAAGTGAGCCATTTCTATGCTTGGCAATAATCACTTGCCCAACACCGGTTGTAGGCATACCCTGCTCATCTTCGGTAATATTATAGTACTCTGGTCGATAGAGGAACATTACAATATCGGCATCCTGTTCAATAGAGCCCGATTCACGTAAATCTGATAGCTGTGGTCGTTTATCACCACCTCGGGTTTCCACGGCTCGACTTAACTGAGACAAGGCAATTACCGGAACATCGAGCTCCTTGGCCAACCCTTTTAGAGCACGTGAAATCGAAGCAATTTCTTGCTCACGATTACCTCCTCCACGGGCTGAATCACCACTCATCAATTGTAAATAATCAATAACAATGAGTTCTATATTATGTTGCGATTTCAATCGACGACATTTTGCCCTTAGCTCCAGAATGGTCAAGGCTGGGGTGTCGTCAATGAAAATTGGTGCGTTCGTTATCTTTTGGGTTTTATGGATTAGCTGCTGCCACTCATATTCAGCCAGATTTCCCTTCTTTATTTTATCACTTTCCAGTTCAGCCTCAGCAGAAATGAGTCGATTAACCAACTGAATGGACGACATCTCTAAGGAAAAAATAGCCACAGATCTGTTAAAATCTACCGCTGCGTTGCGCAGAGCGGATACCACAAAAGCTGTTTTACCCATACCGGGTCGGGCTGCAAGAATAACCAAGTCCGACTTTTGCCAGCCTGAGGTAACGCGATCTAACGCCGAGAAGCCCGTAGGCACTCCGGTAAGTCCGTCCTTAT
Source organism: uncultured Cyclobacteriaceae bacterium (assembly GCA_965368405.1). Classification (GTDB taxonomy): domain Bacteria; phylum Bacteroidota; class Bacteroidia; order Cytophagales; family Cyclobacteriaceae; genus S012-113. The sequence continues at coordinate 4,618 of CBDUMS010000037.1, read as the reverse complement.
GTTCTTTTCGTGCTTCAAGCTCATTTAAAGCCTCAGACATGATGGTTTTCATGTCCTCGTAATTCTTACGAATATTTTGTTCTGAGATTTCGAAGAGGGCCGATTCCGTTTTATCCAGTAAATCAAAAACATCGGTAGTATCATCGAAAGCCTCCTGTTGTATCTCGCCACTCACCCGAATCAGCTCTCGCTTGATTGCCATTTCGGTTATTATTCTGGCGTGGTATTCTACGTTAGAAGCAGAGTTAACTTTTGTAGTTAATGAAGTAACAGCATAAGCACCCCCAACCTGCTCTAAGGTGCCATCCTTGCGAAGTTGAGCCGTTACTGTCAGGAGGTCAATTGGTTGACTCTCATTGAATAATGTACGGATAGCATCGTAAATATAGGCGTGGGCATCTTTATAAAAACTCTCCGGTTTTAGAATATCGATAACCGCCGTAAGAGCATCCTTTTCGAGCATTAATGCACCGAGCACAGCTTCCTCTAACTCTAATGCCTGCGGAGGGACTTTACCTATACCTTCTGTTATTTGGGGAGCAATTCGCTCTGATTTATACCCAATATGTATAGGTGATCGGCCTGATTCTTTCATTTAAGCTGTGCGTAGATTAGGTTACTAAATATGAAGTTTCAAACCTAGTAATTTTGTTCATGCATTAGCGATTATTCGAAGTCAATTTATACACAATAGTTGCCCTGTTTTCCACAACTTTTTAACAATTAAAATTTTCTCGAAGTATCTAACTGGAAGTCAGCGCATTGAAAAATAAGTGGTGATATCACTCACTCTATAAATAATCAAGTCAATAAAGTCAAACTTAACTTTTAAGAAAACTTATCATAATCGGGCAACTTATTCCATCTGTAAAACATGGTCCTTTAATTGCTTTTTATAATAAAATATTGTAATTTTTTCACACCAAAATAATACTGCTCAAAAAATGAGGTGCAATCATTTTTATGGGCCGTTATACTGTTTAGGCATTGCTTATTTAAGCAGATTTTCTTTTTGCCTAAATTTCTCAGACCACTTCCATTTTCCAACAACATTTTCAACAGAAAAATGTTACTAAAAAAACTAAGTCCATACCACTATGTTCTGGTGTTACTGGGTCTCTTCTCAGTACTCAATATTCGTAGCGCCACGGGGCAAGAAATTGAAAACTTACGTGTAATTCAAGAGGGCGACAAAATCATTATCCATTATGACTTTAGTGCTAAGAATACCGATAATGTCTACCAGGTCAAAATCTATCATTCCATTAATGGTTTTAGCCAGCCGGTTAGTCTCGCAAGAGGAGATGTTGGCGATAGGATAAGGCCTGGCAATGACAAGCGAGTTGAATGGTATGCAAGGGAGGAGTTAGGCACCTATAAGGGTAACTTAATTGTTGAGATCAGAGTCTTCCTTGCTCCAGAAGGTATTTACATCCAGAGTCCAGCACCTAAGGCTAAAATAAAGCGAGGAGGAGCCCTTAATATAAACTGGAGTGGTGGTATTAACGACGATAAAGTATCGATTAGCCTTATTCGCGATGGCAAGATTGTTGAGAATATTGCCAATAATGTTGCCAATAATGGCTCATATTCCTGGATCTCAACAGCCAATATTAAGCCCGGGAAGACTTACGCAGTCCAAATATCAGGTACGAGTACAACCGGAGCACAGAGCACGAGCAGTCCATTTACCATAGCCCGAAAAGTACCCCTTTGGCTGCTCATTGCCCCCGTTGCTGTTGTTGGCGCAACCGTTGCCATAATAATTAGTCGTGATAAAGGAGGTGAAAATAATAACCTTCCCGGTGCCCCTGACCCCAACTAAGTTAAAAAGTATATGAGACGTACTTCTTATGATGATTAATAATGATGAATTCAATATAAATGTCCACCTATATGAAAACGTTTAGCTATTTATTAACAAGTTTATTCGCTCTTCTGGTAATAAGTGCTGCAGCACAAATCCCTGAGACCATTAGTTTTCAAGGAATACTAAAAGACAATAATGGCGATGTCGTAACCGATGGCTCTTATGCCATGGAGTTTCAGCTCTTTGATGCCATTAGCTCCGGCACGAGTGTTTGGGGCCCGGAATTACATAATAGTGTATCGACAACCGATGGACTATATTCAGTAATCCTGGGCTCGATCACACCATTTACTACCGCTGTGGCTTTTGACGGAGGGTATTTCTTACAGATTAAAGTGGGTGCTGAAGTGCTTACACCAAGAATAGCCTTGAATGGTTCGCCCTACGCGTTTACAGCAAGGAGCATTGTTGGTAGTGATAATATTGTCCCTGCCACGGGTAATGTTGGGATTGGAACCACAACACCAACTACAGAACTGGAGGTAGTTGGTACGGTTACCGCAACTGAATTTGTTGGTGGCGGTGCCGGCTTAACGGGGTTGCCATCAAGTCCATGGACCGGCACATCAAACATCTCGTATTCGGGAGGAAATGTAGGAATTGGGACAAACACTCCAACGAGTACACTAGATGTCTCAGGAACTATAACTGTAAAGGATATTGTAGGCGAAGATCCTGCCAGTTCTAAAATCTCAGGTTTTATGTACGAGGGTGACGGATCAGGCTTGACCGGCTTGCCTAGTAGTCCTTGGACGGGTACACCTGATATTTCGTACAACAATGGAAAAGTTGGTGTTGGAACAGCCACACCAATACATAAGCTTCATGTTATAGGCACAAAACCAGGATCAATAACGACATCAGTCGAGAATTTAGATCCCACTGGGTATTCGTCTTTTGAATTACAAAATGATCTTGCACGTTCTTATCGATTGAACTTAGACGGCTCGAGTCTTACATATCCAAATTCATTCTATTTATGGGATAGTGACATTTTGGGTCCGAGATTACTGGTAGATCCAACAGGCAATGTTGGAATTGGTACTACAACACCAGCTACCAAACTTGATGTAAACGGTACAGTGACCGCAACTAGTTTTACGGGTGATGGCTCGGGACTAACAGGATTGGCATCGAGCCCATGGGTGGGCACATTTGATATTTCGTACTCAAATGGCCAGGTAGGGATCGGTACTACCACACCCCAAGCACCACTTGAAGTTGTAGGCGGGATAATTGCCGATGGATTTTCTGGTCCAGGTACAGGATTAACTGATTTGGACGCAGACAATTTTACTCTCGGATCTCTGGATATAATTTATGGTGGCACAGGATCAACCAGTGCCACAGGAGCAAGAACTAATCTTGGCTTGGCCATAGGAACAAATGTGCAGGCCTATGATGCCGATCTCTCTACCTATGCTGGTATAACTCCAAGTGCTGACGTTCAAGACATGCTAGGATCTGCTACAGAAGCGAACATCCGAATTAATATCGGAGTAGAAATTGGTACTGATGTCCAAGCCTTTGATCTTGATTTAGCGGATCTGGCAGATGGTAGCTTAACTGGTTCCAAAGTTGGTTCAGGAATCAGCGCCACAAACCTGACTACCGGAACAATGCCTGATGGCCGGCTGGAACCAACAGTCGATGTTATGAGACTAAATACTTCGGGCGGCTTACATGTGGGAAGTTCCTCAGATCCAGGTACGGATAATCTTATTGTAGATGGTTTCACAAAGCTAGGTGGTACTAGTGCGCCAGCTATTAAATATTTGAAAATTACAGGTACAACAGGCACATCCGAAGGTTCAGACATCAGTGTAAATACAGGCCTAACGGGTTCCAAAATACTTGCAGTATCAGTTTTAGTAGACTATTCAAGCAGCTCTTACATTCCGCCAAACTTTACAAACAATGCAGAATTTGAATATCAGGTTTACTTCGCGGGTGGAATACTACATGTCTGGAATACTCCAGGAAACTCAGGAAATATTCTTTCACGACCGTTTACAGCTCTTATCACTTATGAACAATAGAAGATTATATTTTGTAGTGCTTTTTCTTTTGAGTATTTCAATAACTGTCGCACAGCCGAATTTAGAGATTATTGAGCCATCATCCTGCACAACTAATGAATGCACCATTAACCTGGCAGATACAGAAGTTGGCCTTACCACCAGTGGCCAAATAACCATAGCCAATAACCTGGCAGGGGGCCTTGGCGGTGCTTTGGAAGGACAAATCAGTTTTATTCCAAATAGTTTTAGTGGGTGCACGGACTGTACTTCATGTCCTAATGAATGTCTATATTTCTCTTTAAATGGAAATGGTCTTATTAATATTCCATTAAATGATTCTGAAACATTTTCCTTTGATTTCAGTCCGCAGTATGATGCTTCTCCAGGGTATGTTTCAATCAAGCTTAGAATTACAATATATAATGACGATGCGAATACTGAGCCTGCCTATAGCGATGACTTTGACGATGGCAACGGAGATAATCAACCACTTGATTATGACATACTTATTACCGCAAAAATAACTAAAACACAAGTTAATTATTGCCTTGTACTCGATCGTAGCGGCAGTATGAATACAACAGAAGGTGGTGAAAGAAGAATTGATTTATTAGCAGATGCCGTCGAATTCTTTCTCAATCTAGAACAATTAAGAGTTCCTGATGAAGATGAATTTGTCGGCGACAAAATCGGGATGGTGAGATATGACCATGAAGTTGACGCAAAC
>CBDUMS010000036.1:0-30005 GCA_965368405.1 uncultured Cyclobacteriaceae bacterium | reverse complement strand
CTCGATACCGAAAGAGTTCTCTGTTCCTATATTTCTTGGTGTGGAGACTGTATTAACTCCGTCGTCACTTATCGATATTCGCTCGATAATTCCTGTCGTCTGCCGATAATATCCCCCGAAATATAGCGATGATTTTTTAAGGTTATAAACAGCACCTACTTCATAAGCATCGGTGTATTCTGGATTTAGATCGGTATTCCCCATTCTTATATTTCTAGGATCGCTAAATGAAGAAAAAGGGTTAAGATACCAAAACCTTGGTCTGGATATTCGCCGACTATAACTACCTTGAACAGACATCATCTTACTAAATTTATACGACAGAAATGCGCTAGGAAATAAGTCGGTATAGCTTTTAGTATCTCTGGCGTTCGTTTCTCTTTGGTATGTTTCGATAAACGTGTTTTCAACGCGAGCACCTAGCTGATAGCCCCAATTGTCCATCTTGCTTTCAAAGATTGTGTAAAAGGCATTTACATCTTCGTTGTAGGTGAACTGATTGGAGAAATTGCCCAAAGGCTGCCATTCGCCTTCTGAATCTACCTGTTCCACTAAATAGTCGCTTGAAATTTCACGTATTGTTCCACGATATCCCGCCTCAAATTTATTGCCCATTCCGAATGGATAGATATAGTCCAGCTGCACTAGGATATTCTTGTCACGCTCATCGTTTTTCGATCGCTGATAGAGGAAATCTTCTTCACTAATTAAAAGGTTAGCAGAGTCTATAGATGAGCTCTCAATTTCATTACTATTTCTAATCTGAACTTCGGCGAGCAATTCGTGACCATCACCTTCAAATATTTTTCGATAAGACCCTTGAAGCTCATAATTATCTTCTGTCTCACTCTCGGTATCGGTTCGCAAGGTATTGTTGATAATCATACGCGAGATATCACGGTCCAGATAATTAATCTTTGTGGTATTCACCTGATCTCCAATCCTTGTTTGCCCCGATATGGTAATGATATTATTATCATTAATACTAAAATCTGTTCCTAAACGAAAAGTTTGAGAAAGTCCGGTACGCAAACGATCATTATCAATATACGTAAACAAGGTATCTCCTTCCTGAAAGGAAACACGGTCGGTAAAGCCACCGCCTGGGCTGGTTCGATAACTCAACCCATACGATCCGAAAAAATTAAACTTACCCGTACGATAATTAATATTGCCCGAGGCTCCAAGAACACCAGGCAAACCAACATTTCCCGTAAACAAGCCATTAAAACCCTTCTCTAGTTCCTTCGCCAGAATAATATTGATGATTCCGGCAGAACCAGCTGCATCGTACCTTGCCGATGGGTTGGTAATGACCTCAATTCTTTCGATTAAGTCGCCTTGAAGCATATTTAAACCTTCACTCCCGCCTATACCTACGAGACTCGATGGTTTACCGTTTACAAGTATCTGTACGTTACTACTGCCTCGCAAACTCACATTGCCTTCAACATCTACCGAGACCGATGGTAAATTGTCTATTATCTCACCGGCACTCGCCCCTACATTATTTAAATTTTCAGAAACATTAAAGATTCGCTTATCAAGTTCAAGCTGCATCTGATCGCGATTGGCCGATACTACGATGGCTTCTAATACTTCGCTGTTGGTGGATAGTCCTACCTCACCCAGATCGAGAATATCCTTTTCGTCATCGAAAACAATATCATTAATAAATAAGTTATCGTAAGAGACATACTGGACCCTCAGAATAAATTTACCCGGTTTCGCATCCAACTGAAATTTACCCCCTAACTCCGTAACAACGCCACCAACTAAAGAACTGTCTTCGGCACTGAGTAGACTAACCGTTGCAAACTCTAACGGCTCGCCCGTCTCGGCATCGGCTACATTGCCTTTAATGGTTATTGGATTACCGGAAATTGAATTATTAGGTTGGCCAATTATCGAAAACGACTGCATAATACCCACAAGTAAAAGTAGGGCTACGATTAATCTCATAATATTAGTTTCTTTCGGTTCGTTGTTATAACACTAATCACAGGCCGATTGTTCAACTTTGGTGATATTTTTCTTGAACAATAATACAATAAGCCCTTGGATCTATCAGGAATGCGCATGAGCTTCCATAAGATTGTTATCTTTAGTTGAATGAAAGCAGCGATTTATCATGAATTCCAAGGAGACATCAATACCGAAAGGTTAGATGACCCTCATCCATCAACGAACGGCGTTGTGATAGAAGTACAGGCAACAGGCATCTGTAGAAGCGATTGGCATGGTTGGATGGGACATGATCCGGATATAGCGCTGCCACATGTTCCTGGCCATGAATTGGCGGGTACTATTGTGGAAATAGGTAAAAATATTACGAACTGGAAACTCGGCGACCGTGTTACCTTACCTTTTGTTTGTGGTTGTGGACACTGTTCTCACTGCAAGACAGGCAATGAGCAAATCTGTGACCATCAATTTCAACCCGGGTTTACAGCTTGGGGTTCTTTTGCGGAATATGTAGCCATTGATCATGCCCAAAATAATTTGGTCAAACTACCCGATACCATGAGCTTTAACGAAGCTGCCAGTTTAGGATGCCGGTTTATTACCTCGTTCAGAGCAGTTGTTGATCAGGGTAAGGTGACTCGAGGCAATTGGGTGGTGATCTATGGATGTGGCGGGGTTGGCCTTTCTGCGATAATGATCGCCAAGACTTATGGGGCAAAGGTGATTGCTGTAGATATCGATGATAAAAAATTAGAATATGCTCAAAACCTTGGGGCAGATTTCTTAATCAACAGCCATACGAACAAACCTTTTCTCGCAGACATAGATGAAATTACCAAAGGTGGCGCGCAAATTTCCATCGATGCTTTAGGCAGCAAAGAAACGTGCTATAATTCAATAGCTTGCTTAGGCAAGCAAGGTAAGCATATTCAAATAGGATTAATGGCTGGTGATCAAGCCAACCCTGAAATTCCTATGGACTTAGTTATTGCCAAAGAATTACAAATTATAGGGAGCCACGGCATGCAGGCCCATCGCTATGATGCGATTTTTGATTTATATACTTCCGGAAAGCTCAAGCTAGAAAAGTTGATTGGAAGAACCGTAGATCTATCTACAGGAATTAAAGAACTCGTTCAAATGAATGAGTTTAAGTCTGAAGGTATTACAATAATAGATAGCTTCTAAGAACCTTCTTAGACCACCCGCTTATTAATCATAAAGTCACGCTCAGCTTTTAATAAGTTGACGCTATGTAACAGCAGGTTCTTAGTTTCGGATAAGATACCGATGTATAACATACTATTCCGCGTACTCGCCTCGCCTTTCTTAATTCGCTTAAGTTGTGTTCGATTTAATGAGCCCACGCGATTTAATATTAATTGCTGCTTCTCTATAACCGCATCTATTTGATCGAATTTGTGTTCTTTAATGCATAGATATACATCACGTAACATTTCCTGGATACCCGCTACTAATTCTTTAAGTTCTGCTGACTGCTCTTCAGAAATACCTGAATGGTTATTATCGATATGCTCATATACCGCATCTGAAGTAAACGATAAACAATGCACCATTTCTCTTAGATAATCCAGAACTTGAACATAATAATGCCCTATCTCGAGTGATTCCTCGCCAAGATTATTAATAGTAACTGGTATTTTGTTCTTTAGTTTTTTAGTCTTTTTACCCAGCTCATTTACCTCTTTTCTAGTCTTTTTCAGAGCCTTCCTATCTTCAGATGCCAGACCCAGTATGATATCATTGTAGAGTTGAGATAGTTTCTCAATCGTCTGTCGAATATTCTTGGCACTCTTTGCGATAACATCTGCAGGTACTAGCTGCTTATCATCTTCTAGATCAGCGTCTTTTTCGATTTCCTTTTCAGATTCACGGGTTTTATGAATTGCATGCGTTTTAACAATAAATACAACCGCAACAATGATTAATATCACAATGGCCACCATCCCGCCATAATGGATAATATAAGCGAAAGTAAAGGCAGCTACAAACGCGGCAAATGCCGTTAAGAACCAGCCACCGATAACGGAGAGAACACCAGAAATTCTATACACAGCACTTTCTCTTCCCCAAGCACCATCTCCAAAAGAAGTACCCATAGCTACCATAAAAGTAACGTAGGTCGTTGAGAGTGGTAATTTCAATGAGGTGGCAAAGGCAATTAAAATACTGGCAACAGTTAAATTAACTGAGGCACGTATAAGGTCGAACGACGACTCTGGATTTTCATCAGGAATAGTAGACTTATCAACCTCAACAAACCTTTTATCAATGAAATTCTTTACAAATCCTGGAACCACTTTATTCACAGTATTCATTACGGATAAGGAGCCTCTAACTAAATTCTTAGAAAAGAGCGACGATCCAAATCTTTCATAACCATCACCCTGCCGACTTAAATTAATCTCGGTATCGGCAACCGTCTTAGCCTTCTTACTAAACCATAATGTAACCGCCATAACCAAACCAGCGACTACCAATAGATAAGACTCCGTTTGAACTTTTCCCGTTAAGGATGTCATTAAAAATTCGGACGCAACAGCACCTGGCTCCGCAACAAAGGCTTTGAATGAGCTAAAGCCTGCCAAAGGCACTCCAATAAAGTTGACTAAATCGTTACCAGCAAAGGCCATAGCCAGCGCAAAGGTGCCAATTAAAACAATTATTTTGAGAATATTAATACGCGTAAACCAGATAAAAAACTGCATTAGTATTGTCCAAAAGGCCAAGCTAACACCAATAATTAACATGGTATTATCCTTAATCCATGCCATATTCTCGGCACTAATTATCGATGATCCTTTCGCACCCTTGATAAGTATAAAGTAAGTTATAGCCGTTACACTTATTGCCCCCCAAACAGAACCGTAGTACCTAAGATTTTTTACATAACTAAAACTAAAAATTACACGGGTAATATATTGTATGATGGTACCCACGGTAAAGGCAACAACAATGGACAGTAATATTCCAAAAATGATTTTTAACGCTGTCGCGGAATTAATGTAATCCGCTAAATTTCCACCGCTTGCAGAGATTTTAATAAAAGAAACCGCTACGGCAGCACCTAATAATTCAAATACAATAGATACTGTGGTAGAAGTTGGTAACCCGAATGTATTAAAGGTGTCGAGAAGGATTACATCGGCAATCATTACGGCCAGAAAGATGATCATGATCTCAGAAAAGAAGAATTGATCGGGAAAGAATATTCCTTTTCTGGCAACTTCCATCATGCCGCTGGAAAAGGTTGCACCAACCAGAATTCCTAGACTCGCCAGAATCATAATTACATAGCGCGGGGCGGCTTTAGAACCTATGGCAGAATTAAGAAAATTCACAGCATCGTTGCTTACACCAACAATGAGGTCAGAAAAGGCGAGTGCAAAGAGCACAACCACCAATATTAGATACATGCTATCCATAGGAGCTTAGGTTAAGATCACTCAAAGGTAGGTTCGTAAATACTCACTACCGAATTGGGAGATGTTAAGATTATGTTAACAAATTAAAACTAAATGCTAGAAACTTCAAATGGTTATCAAACTTATTCATTTGGTTACTAAGCGCTGTCAATTTTCAAGAATTTAAAGGAACATTATTGTGCGCACGAGAGGAGTCGAACCTCCACGCCCGGTAAGGGCACCAGCCCCTCAAGCTGGCGTGTCTACCAATTCCACCACGTGCGCAAATTTGCTTGCCGATTAATTGCTTCGGCGTAAATAAGGACTGCAAAAGTAGCTATGAATTTGTTTTAAAACCAAATCAAGGCTTCCTTTGCAACACTTTTCCAGTTCAGGCAAGTATCCATATAGAAAATCACAAAAGCAAACACAATGAAAAACTATCTATTTACGGCACTGGCGCTCTTTTTTGCAACAGTTGGCATAGCGCAGGATGTTAGCAAATTGTACCAGAAAGTAAACCCAACGGTTGTAACCATAAAAGTTGAAGAGAAAGAGGTAGTTACGGATCGAAGCAGTATGACAAAGGCTACGGTAACCATGGAAGGGCTTGGCTCTGGTGTGGTTATTTCCGAGACCGGTGAAATAATGACGGCAGCTCATGTTATCTCTGCCGCAGAGAAGGTGATCGTTGAATTCCCCAATGGAGAAGAAGTGCCTGCCAAGGTTGTAACCTCAAATACAGATGCCGATGTAGCTCTGATTAAATTACTCTGGGTTCCTAAAGGCATGCAGGTTGCTACACTTGGTGACTCAGACGATGTTAAAATTGGCAATGAAGTAATTGTAATCGGGGCGCCACTCGGGCTAAAGCATTCTTTGTCTATGGGACATATTAGTGGCAGAATAGCAGATGATAATATTAGCGACAACTTTACCAAGCAAGAATTCTTCCAAACCGATGCTGCCATTAACCATGGTAATTCAGGCGGCCCTATGTTTAATATGAAAGGTGAAGTGATAGGTATTGTTAGCTTTATTCTTAGTGAATCTGGTGGCTTTGAAGGACTCGGATTCGCAGTGACATCAAAAGTTGCTAAGCACGAACTTTTGGGAGAGCAGCCTTTTTGGTTCGGTTTAACCTTCGAACCCTTGGTTGGCCCAGCGGCGGAGATTTTTAATGTACCTCAGGAAATGGGACTTTTGGTTCAGAAAGTGGCGGCAAATTCGCCATCTGATATTGCTGGTGTTAAAGCTGGATATTACGAGGTAATTATTGAAGGTAATAAAATAATGGCCGGTGGCGATATTGTATTGCAGGTAGGCGATTTTAAAATGGAACCAACAATAGATCAAGTTGCGTTTAGGAAAAGCATGTCTGGCTTGAAACCAGGCGATAAAGTTATTATAAAAGTGTTGCGAGCTGGTCTGATCAAAGAATTAATCGCTATAGTCCCAGAATGACTTTTTGCGCTTTTTGGATTAAACTCATGATATTTGCAACAAATCGAATTAAAAGAAGTTAAAATAATAAAACAAACATTTAATTTATGAAACAAATGTATAATACATTGAAGAAACCACTTTGGGCACTTATCGCCATCGTGATTCTACAGGCTTGTTATCCAGGTGGGTCGATACCCATTTCGGACTTAGACACAACTTCCACCTTCTATAATAGCGAAGATTTAGCTACAGCACCAACCAGTGCGGCGATAGTATGGGATGTAGTTGCAATTGTTGATGAGGATGATCCAGACAATAATATTCCATATGACGGTGAAGTAGATGATGAAATACTGAATACCACTTTATTGGAATTGGTCGCACTTTATGGTGAGTCGAACGTTGTTATTATCAGCGAAACAGCAACGCCTAGCCCTGCTCCTGCTAATTCAAATGTTACCGTATTTGTTCCAACAGAAGGTGCTACACCACCGAGTGTTGATGCCGTAGTTACCCCGGCAATAATGTTAAGAATTCAGGTGGTTGGTACCGTATATCCAGGCTATCCTTGGTGGCCCGGTGGCGGCTGGTGGGGCGGCTGGTACCCTGGTTACCCAGGCGGTTGCTATTATTGTGGCTATCCTCCTACAGTTTCCTATACCAAATACGAGGTAGGTACTATTATCCTGGATTTGTTCGATGTTAGACAATTTGCCGGCGGCGGAACTGTTCCAGATGATTTTGATCCTTCTTGGGTTGCAGTAATAAGAGGCTTATTAAGCAGCAATTCTTCGAGTAACTCAGAAAGAGTGGTCTCGAATATTAAACAGGCTTTTGTACAATCTCCATACCTTAAATAATTACGAAAGATGAAGAAGATATTAATATTAATAGCGGTATTAGCCAGTACAACTGCCTTCGCACAACGAACGTTTTGGACGTTCAATTATAGTATGTCTTTCGCTTCTGGCGAACAACAGGAATATATCTCTGATCCGAGTTTCAGAGGTTTTAGTATGGATGGAAGAGGATTTCTTACCGATAACATCTCGTTGGGAGGTTCATTCTCCTGGGAAGTGTTTGATGAAATTAAGCGTGATTTACCTCCGCGATCTATTACAGTTGCGGATCTCGATAATGTTCAGGGTTCAATTTCAGGAACTGAGTATAGATTCATAAATACGCTACCTATAATGGTTAATGCTCACTATTATTTAGGCTCTGATGGCGCCGTTAGACCTTATTTTGGACTAGGCATTGGAACGAGCTATGTTGATGTACGAACCGATATAGGTCTTGTTAGCATTATTTCTAAGAAGTGGGGATTCGCCGTTCAACCTGAAGTTGGCGTTATGATTCCTTTTGGTCTAACCGGTGTTGGTGCCAATGTTGCTGGTAGATTTAGATATACGACAAAAACAGCAGATAACTTTCCTATTTCATTCTTTACTCTTGCCCTTGGAATAGGTTTTATTAATTAAGGAAGATTTGACTTAAAAATTAAAGAGCAGTTCCTTAGAGCTGCTCTTTTTTTATATATCCGATTCCCTTTCCAACATCAGGATGGAGGCCTGTGCCACAATAAAATACTTTTCACCTTCATACTGAATCTCTACGGCCCCTTTCTGCAGAAATATGGCTAAATCCCCTTCCTCTGCTTGTAACGGTATGTACTTCACAGCTTCTTCCTTCCCTTTCCACGCATCATCTTCATCGGCTGGTAATGGCAATGGATAGCCCGGGCCTACCTTTACAATATAGCCACTTTGAATTTTTTCCTTTTCCTGAACTCCTGGTGGCAAGTATAAACCACTTTGTGTGCGATTGTCTGCTTTCTTAGGCTTAATGAGTACCCGGTCTCCAACAACAATCAAGTTCTTAATCTTCAATTCAGGTGTTATCCTCATCGCTCTTCTTCAATTCATTATTGCTTTCAATAAATGTGCCTGCCCTTTCAATCAGTTTCGAATCAATTGTTTTAGAAGCCTTAGCACCAAGCTCTTTAATATTTTCTACTCGGCTAACGAGGTTTCCCTTTCCTGATGAAAGCTTATTCATGGCCTCCTGATAAGTATCTTTTGCAGTATCCATAGTGCGCCCGATTTTGATTAGGTCTGCGGTAAATCCAACAAACTTATCATACAAATTGCCACTTTGTCGGGCAATCTCAATGGCGTTTCGGCTCTGATATTCATTTTTCCAGATTCCAGCAATGGTTCTTAGGGTCGCCATTAAGGTTGTAGGGCTCACTACAACAATATTCCTATCAAGAGCATTGGTAAACAACTCCGTATCCGCTTGTAAGGCAAGGCTAAATGCCGGTTCGATTGGAATGAATAAGAGCACAAAATCAAGACCATCTAAACCGGCGAGTTTTTGGTATTCTTTTTCACTGAGTTGCTTAACGTGGCGTTTAACCGATTCTACATGCAGCGCTAAATTAGAAGTTTGCTCTACTTCTTCTTCAGCATTAACAAAACGTTCATAGGCTACCAGACTCACCTTCGAATCAATAATAACATGCTTATCATCGGGCAGCTTAACAATCACATCGGGTTGTAATCTTCGCCCATCTTCTGAAGTATTAGAAGATTGGACCATGTATTCTCTATCCTTTACAAGGCCGGATTTTTCTAAAATACTCTCTAGTATAAACTCGCCCCAGTTTCCTTGTGTTTTCGTTTCCCCTTTAAGTGCCTTAGTTAGATTTTCTGCTTCTTTGTTAATCTGCTGATTTAGATCACGCAGACTATCTATTTGTGTTTTTAGTGCAGTGTTCCATTTCAAGCTTTCCTGGTTCGATTTTTCTACCTTCTGCTCAAACTTTTCTATCTTATCTTTTAATGGATCGAGCAGCGTGCCTAGATTTTTAGCGTTTTGATCGGTAAACTTTTGCGACTTTTTATCAAGAATTTCATTGGCTAAATTCTCAAAACGATCAGCCAACAGCTTCTCATTTTCTTCGTATTGATTCCGAAGGTTCTTGTTACTTTCTTCGAGCGTTGCAACAGTCTTCGATAAATTAATATTCTTCTGACGCTCCTCATCCAAATCAGTTGCCAGTTGTTCGTTTCTCGTAGTTAGATCTGAAATACGGTCTTCTACCAATTGCGTTGAACGCGAAGATGAAAACCTTACTACAAGCCATACAGCAATGCTCCCTATAACAAATCCTCCAAATACTCCAATAAAATCCACTTTCCTGTCGTTAAAATGCTTACACCAAGATAGAAAATCAATAGCATAAGCTGCAATATTTATCTTCTTTTACTATCATTACGACCTCGTGAAATTTTTAAAAATAACTCTTATACTATTTTTTGTATTCGCTAGTGCCTTGCCGTTGTTTGCGCAAGAGGCTACTACCAATTATATCATCGCGGCACGAGAGTATTTGAGCGCAGGCAAGGAGATGCTAGCGAAGCGAGAGCTCGATAGCGCGCTTATCCTTTCGCCGAATAACCCAACAGCCAATACCATGATGGGGGAATACTACGAAAGGCAAAACAAGTATACGCGAGCAATCCTATATTACGATATTGCTATTGCCGCAAACCCCTCGAATCCAGAGTTATATATCGAAAGGGCGCGAATGCATCGGCAACTAAATAATCACCGCACCTATGTGCTCACCGATTATAATAATGCTATACGGCTTGATCCTGAAAATATAGAATATTATGTTTTAAAGGCCGATTATCAGGCAACTAATATCCATCCGGATACACATAAGTATGACTTTAAGGGCGCCAGTACCACTATAGCCGAAGCTATAGCGTTTAAAAAAGACGATCCGAATCTTTATTATCTTGAGGCTAAATACCTGGTAAGCGCAGAACAGTTTCTGGCAGCCCTAACCAGTATTAACAAGGCCATTCAAATGGCCCCTCAGAACGATAAATATTTCGCTGAGCGTGGTAACCTTAACTTTAATTTAGGTAAGTATCAGGTTGCCCAAAGAGATTTTAGCAGGGCCATTTCACTTAACCAAACCGACTTCAGTTATTACGAAAGCAGAGGGCATGCCTTGTTTAATCAAGGAAATTATTCATCTGCTTACGATGATTATTCTTTAACCATAGAGATGATCATAAAGGTTATTGCCTCTCAAAAAGGAGAAATAAAATCTACCGATCCGCTGAATAAAAGTTTGAGGCTTACACTCTTGTACCGCGGCATGTCGCTAGTACATGACGATAGGCCTTACGATGGCTGCGAAGACTTCGAACGTGCTTTTCAAATGGGTGAGGCCAAAGCCCGTAATTATATGCGGCAATATTGTTATTAGCGCCTCACTTTTAAGGGTTCATCACTAGCGCCTGGGCGTCATCGAACATATGCAAAGCATTATCGAAAGCCATATTAGATACAGCATTATAGATAGGGTAGAAACCTTCATCATCCCAAACAGAACGGGCGATTTCAGCTTTTAAATAGCTTAATAAATGCATCTTAATTTGATTGTATTCTGCTTCAGAAAAAGACAGATTGCGTTCTTCTGCCATGCTAAATAATCGCCGCAAGTCTCGTTTACCAAGACTGAAGCTATCAATGAACGCCTCCAGCGTGTAGTTTTCTAACTCAATTTTATTTTTTAAATAGTATTCCAATGTAAACTCACGAAGAACCCTACTTGAAATCAGACTGTTGAACAGTTCCGTATTCATGGCCGAATCATAAGGCACAAAGCGATCGGGCATTATGCCACCACCACCGTACACTACTCTACCCTTCGGAGTAGTATAGCGCAAAGAGTCATTTAATTTTATACTGTCTTCGTAAAAAAGTTCTCCGTTTTCATAGCGCTGAAGGAGGTCGTGCGAATAGTTTAGATCCTCTCCTTTAACGTAGGGCTTTTGAATACTTCTACCAGAAGGTGTGTAGTAACGTGCGATTGTAAGTCTCAGTTCCGAACCATCGCTCAAGTTAATGGGTAATTGAACTAAACCCTTCCCATACGAACGTCGACCTACAATTAAGGCTCTATCATTATCTTGTAAGGCACCAGCCACAATTTCTGAGGCAGAAGCACTGTACTCATCGATTAAAACAATAATCGGTTGATCTTCGAAAACCCCATCTTTACTGGCATTTACAGTACTTGTATAGCGATCTACCTTGCCAACCTGCGATACAATAACAGGACTCCCTCCAATGAGTTCATCTGCGATTTTTTCTGCAGCCGACATATAGCCTCCGCCATTGCCTTGCAGGTCTAAGATGAGTTTCTGCATCCCATCTTCTTTAAGCATAACAAGTGCCGATTTAAACTCCGAATAACTCTTCGAGCCAAAACTTGCAAGCTTAATGTAGCCAATATCATCGGTAGCCATATAGGCGGCCACTACAGTTTTTTGAGGGATTTTTCCTCGTGTTATGGTATATTCCTTTAATTCAGTTTCGCCGAAATGCTTCACAGTAACATTCACTTTTGTGCCTTTTTTGCCAAGCAGCCTATCCGTTACATCACGATTGTCCAAATCAATCCCAGCCACTTGTTCATCCTCTACCATTATAATTCTATCACCGGCACGAAGGCCTGCTCGATGCGCGGGTCCACCTTCGTTTGGCTTAACAACCACAATCGTATCTCGAATAATATCAAATTGTACGCCTATACCATTATAACCTCCTTTAAGATGCATGTTCGCCAGTTCTAAATCATTGGCCGGTACATAGGCTGTATGTGGATCAAGTTCCTCCAGAATGTTTATAATGGCCTGGTCTACTAATTCGTTACTGTTGACAGAGTCCACATAATTCTGGTCAATATTGGTTAATACCTCACGAAACTTACTTATAGCCTGTGATGAATGAACGGAAACAGCTTTGGGTTCAACGAGAAATGTACCGATGACAATCCCTATGGAGATGGCCAGCGCTATGATTAGCGGTAGTCGTATTTGTTTGTTAGAATTATTGATTTCGCTCATAAGTGAATAGCCATAAATGTAATAAAATCTCTAACGTATTTGCATCTAAATAGTTCAAACTACCTAAGAAAGGCATATTTGCATCAAAAATCCGCTAATTTTGTAAGAATAATAGAAATTGATAATGGCTAGAATTCTGGGAGTTGATTATGGAACTAAGCGAGTTGGGCTAGCAGTAACCGACGAAGAACAGCTTATTGCCAGTCCATTAACTACGGTCCACTCGTCGGAGATATATCCATATCTTAAAAATTATCTTGCATCAGAAAATGTTGAGGCCATTGTAGTTGGAATGCCCCGAGACTTGTACAATAAGGATAGCCATTCCAGCGAGGCAGTAAGACAATTTGTTGCTGCTTTAAAAAACAAATTTAAGGCTCATCCAATAATTTTGCACGACGAACGATATACTTCAAAAATGGCCATGGCCGCTATGATTAGTGGTGGGTCGTCTAAGTCTGAAAGAAGAAAAAAAGAAAATATTGATAAACTAAGTGCTACCATAATATTACAATCATATATGGAAGCAGAATCGTATAAAAAATGATATATCCAATAGTTGTATATGGAAACCCCGTACTCAAGAAACGTGCGGCAGATATTGTAAAAGACGAGATAGACGTTAAACAGCTCGCTTCTGACATGTACGAAACCATGGATCAAGCCGACGGCATAGGTCTGGCAGCTCCTCAAATTGGCAAAAGCATACGTATGTTTGTTATCGATGCCAGTAAGATGGAAGATCCTGAAGTTAACGAATTCAAACAGGTATTTATAAACCCAGAAATTCTTGAAGAGGATGGTGAAGAATGGGCATTTGAAGAAGGTTGCCTGAGTATTCCTGAAGTAAGAGAAGACGTTTTTAGACAAGAAAAATTAAAAATTCGATTTTTCGATGAAGACTGGGTTGAGCATGAAAAAACATATGATGGTCTTCAGGCACGAATTATACAACATGAATACGATCACATTGAAGGGATACTATTTACTGATCATCTCAGTCCATTCAAGAAAAGACTACTAAAAGGAAAGTTAGTGAGTATAAGCAAAGGTAAAGTGCAACCAGCTTACCGCATTAAAGCCCCTCTAGCAAAATAGAGCTAGTATTTGCACATATAATTTAAACATAGTAAGTTTGTTAGGATCAATTACCCTAACCGACTTAATATGAAAAATTTATTAATAGCGGTACTTCTTGTAATCGCTACCGCAGCAAAAGCCCAAATCATTTGGATTAATAATCTCGATGTTGCTAAGAAAGTAGCCATTGAAAGCAATCAGTTTATTGTTATGGATTTTTGGGCCACTTGGTGTGGACCATGTAATGCCATGGATAAGGATATGTGGAGTAATTCTATCATCAATACGGTCTCTGACAAGTTCGTAGCAGTAAAAATTGATGTTGATTATAATCGTGATCTTGCGATGAAATATAAGGCCACGAGTATTCCAAAAGTAATTATAATAGACCCTGCTGGAAATATCATATGGGATCAAGTTGGTTATTCCTCTTCACGCCCATATCTGGATGTATTTGAAGCTCTGCCTAAGAATATGGCATCCCCATCAGCGATGCAAAGAGCTCTGTCTGATAATGATAAAATGGAGGATTGGGAGGATATTGCCATTGCATACCAGAAATTAGGTAAGAATAACAAATCGGTAAAACTGAATCATGGATTTCTAGATATTAGTGACCGGTATTTCAAAATGGTTAATAAGTCGAGCAAGGATGAGCAAAGGGCCTATTTGGCTAATTTAAACATGATTTTAAACGATGCTTATCGAGGCAGAAGCAAAAGTGCCTTGAAACAGTTATCTAAACTGGAAAACGACAACAGTGAGCTAACCAATTATATTAAGGCCTATTGCTATATGTGTAATGGCGAGACCGAGGAAATGAAAAAGTATAAGAGACTTATTTCAAACCCCGATTTACTGGCCCAATTACAATAAAAAGTTTAAACAAATGTCCTATTGTAGTACGCGGGTAATATCTTTTCTATAACCTGAGGGGCTCTTTCCTGTAAACTTCTTGAAGGTTTTATTATAATGCGAAAAATTGCTAAAACCACTCTCGAAGCATATGTCTGTGATATTAGCACTACTTTCAGATAAAAGCTTAATAGAATGAACAATTCGATATTCATTTACGAATTGTGTGAAAGTCTTTCGTGACATCTTCTTAAAGTATCGGCAGAAAGATGGAACAGTCATACCAATCTGATCTGAGACTTCGTCGAGTGTAATATTTTCTTTAAAGTTCTCGCGAACATATTCATATACCTTATTTATCCGATCATTTTCTTGTACAGAAACCTCTAGCGCGATACTCTCTACATTAAGCACTTCATATTCCATAGCAAGCGACAACTCCTTGAGGACTTTAAGAAGATGTAATATCCGATCGAATGGATCTAAATCGATAATTTCTTCAAGTAGCGCACCTATTTTCTCCTTGGTTTTGCCATGAAATACTACGCCCCGCTTGGCTCGTTCAAATAATCGCTTAATATTGGCAAGTTCTGGAAGCTGTAAAAAGTGACTGCCTGGGAAGTCATGTGGCATCTGAACAATCGTTTCCGACTTATTACCCGTTAATCGATCTGTAAAACCATAATGCGGCAGATTAGACCCTAAAAGAATCAAATCACCGTCACTATAATACGATAGCTGATTGCCAATATGTCGCTTGCCACTGCCCCCATTTACATAAACCAGCTCAATTTCTGGGTGAATGTGCCAATACGGTTGCTTGTTACGACACTTGCTTTCGTATTGTTTAACATGTATGGAACTCCCAAATGCGGGAGTTATTTTCTCTATTACTGGATTTGCCTTCATTTCACTTGCGATCTTATATGCAAAATTACCATAATATCAATTAAGTGATATTTCAAAAATTATCTACATTATGTTACTATTTACCCCTGAATTGTTAATTCGGTGTTAACAACGTTAATATTCAACATTTATTTGAAAATTTAAATGTAGTTCAGGGCTAATTCGCGGCATACTTTTGTATTGTCATTAACAACAAACGCTATAACGATGAAAAGAAAAACAAACTTACTCCTGCTCGTAATGGTCTTCTGCCTGGTAGGTCTATCGGGTTATTCTTCCTCCCATAACCCTATCATAAAAATAAAAGAAGGAAATAATAAAACCTTTGCGCTATACCTATCTTCTCTAAATAAAAGTGTCATTCGAGTATCTATTAAAAACGATCAAGGCTCAATTCTAACAGAATATAAAATTAAGTCTAAAGCAAACGGATTCGCACGCAAGTATAACCTTAAGGACTTACAAAACGGGACTTATACTTTAGAAATCGCAGACAACATAATGACTCGAAGCTACCCAATTGAAGTTACTAATAATCGTGTGAATATTGAAGAGAACGCAATGTTTGCATCGTTTAAGCCTATAATTAAGCAAAACGAAAAAATGGTTGGTCTTATGGTTTTTTCACCGGGACAACAGGCCCATGAAGTAACCATTTACAACGAAAACTTTGATATTGTGCATGACGAAATTCTTGAGAAAGAAACGAACGTTCAAAAGAAATTTGACTTTACTGCTGCGGCTCCTGGAGACTACAGCATAGTAATCAATACACAGGGGCATAAGTACACCTATAGCATTCCTGTGAAATAAGATCATTTTTACTTGGTTGATTAGAATTGGCTACCCAAACGTGGGTAGCCTTTTTTTTGTTCTATCCGGTAATGGATGGTTTATGGTGAATACAAGGAAGATAGCTAGATTTGAGCATAAAATAATCTGCTATGAAATCGAAACTTCCTGATGTAGGCACAACCATTTTTGCAATTATGACTAAGATGGCCACTGACCATGATGCCATAAATCTATCGCAAGGTTATCCCGATTTTCCAATTGCGGAGAAAATGGTTGAATATGTACAAGAGGGAATGCGAAAAGGTTTCAATCAATACTCCCCTATGCCGGGCCTCCCAATGTTGCGGCATGCCATTGCAAATAAAATCTCGCAGACATACGCCATAAATGTTGATCCTGATAAAGAAATCACTGTAACAGCAGGAGGAACCCAAGCACTTTACGCCGCCTTTACAGCCCTCCTGCAACCAGGTGATGAAGTCATCGTTTTCGATCCGGCATATGATTCATATAATCCGGCAATACGCCTTAACCATGGCGTACCTATTCACCTAAAACTAAAAGCACCAGATTTTCATATTGATTGGGATGAAGTTCGATCATCAATAACAAGCAAAACAAAGGCCATAATCATTAATACACCGCATAACCCATCTGGAGCAGTATTAAGTGAAACGGATATGGTAACACTCACAAAGATTGTCTTGGAGAATGATCTATATCTTATTAGTGATGAAGTTTATGAACACATCATTTTCGATGGTCTAAAGCATAACTCGGCCCTTAAATTCCCTGAACTTAGACCAAAAACCATTGCGGTTTATTCCTTTGGCAAGACTTTCCATGCTACGGGATGGAAAACGGGCTATATGGTAGCCCCTCCGGAAATAACGGTAGAGTTAAGAAAAATGCACCAATTTATGGTTTTTAGCTCCAATGCACCAATTCAATACGGTATTACCAAATATTTAGAAGATGGTGATCATTACTCCTACTTGCCAAGTTTCTTTGAGGAAAAGAGAGATTACTTCCAGGATTTAATGACTAAAACCAAATTCACTGCCGTTCCTTGCCATGGAACCTATTTCCAAATGTATTCCTATGAAAAAATATCTGATAAACCAGATATGGAAGTTGCGGAGTGGATAACCAAAGAATATAAAGTTGCCAGCATTCCGGCTTCTGTTTTCTATAATGATGGCGATGGAATAAAGTACTTACGCTTTTGTTTTGCCAAATCGGAGAAAACCTTAGCTGAAGCAGTAGATCGATTATGCAAAATTTAAATATCAGTCTTATACAATTAAACACGGCTTGGCATAAGCCCGACGAAAACCTTGCGACATTGACGCAGATAATCAACAGGCTTGAAATGGCTAGCGATATAATTATCCTTCCAGAAATGTTCTCAACAGGATTCACTATGGATTCGCACAAGGTATTTGAAGTCATGGATGGCACAGTGCACAACTGGCTAATTGCTCAGGCAGCTGATCATAATTCAGCAATTTGTGGTAGCGTAATTATAAAGGAAGAAGAGAATTACTATAATCGCTTCTTATGGGTAAATCCAAATGGTGAGACTAAATTTTATAATAAACGCCACCTCTTTCGAATGGCAGACGAGCACTATCATTACACCCAGGGAGAGGAAAATATTATAATCGAATATAAGGGCTGGCGAATTCGTCCTCAAATCTGTTATGATCTAAGGTTCCCCGTATGGTCAAGGAATCACCTCAGTAAAGATCTCTATAATTATGATCTCATAATATATGTCGCTAACTGGCCACAACCACGGATCAATGCTTGGAGCGCCCTGCTCAAAGCCCGAGCTATAGAGAATCATGCTTATTGTGTGGGTGTAAATCGGATTGGAATCGATGCGAACGATATTAGCTATAATGGACAGTCGGCTGTGTACAACTTCAAGGGAGAAGAAAGCATCCGTATGACCGAAAATTTATATTTAGCGCAGACTACCTTACGCAAGGATCATCTGATTGAATATCGTAAGCAATTCCCGGCACAATTAGATGCCGACGAGTTCGTTCTTAAGCCATAGAACATTTCTCAATAATTCAATAACCGCCGGGCTTAATACTCGCTGAGGAATTCCTTAACTTAGACCCAACGTTTTTTAAATATGACTGAGGTAAAGGTTGATATCGATATAATATTCGACTCTTTAGGAGGAAGAGCCCTGGTTTTGCTGAATAAGAATGGCACCATCCTAAAGGCAAACTTTGATGCCATCAGCCTTACTGGTCATAAAAATAAAAAAGAGGTTATAGGTAAAAAATGGGATGACCTTTATGCCCCCATGGCCACTGAAGGCTTCACACTGGCAGATATCACAGGAGCTAATACAGGTTATATCGCAGTTGAAATAAATACTACTACACAAGGAGCCTTATCGCTCGAAGTTAAAGTTGATTCGATAAAGCTCTCTAAAGATTTTCCTGGTGAATATTTCCTTATAACCGGTGTAAAACGACAGTCAGATAACTGGGAGAATATGCTTTTTAAGTTAATGAAAGGCACTGAGAAAGATTTTGGTCAGGATTTTATTAAGTCGGTTACGAAATCTTTGGCAAAAACACTAAAAGTAGACTACGCCTTTGTTGGCAAGCTTAACTCCGCAACTGAAACAGATATAACCACCCTTTCTTTTTGGAATAAGACTCGTTATCGTAAAAATTTTACCTATGGTTTGGCTGGCTCACCCTGTGAGGATGTTGTCAATAAGCATCAAAAACTAATTTCTAGAAATGTTATTGCAGAATACCCCGAAGACAAAGGGCTAGTAAAGTTGGGAGTAGAAAGCTATTTCGGTACTCCAATCTATTATAGCGACGGGCGCCCATTGGGTATTCTTGTTGTGATGGATAGCGACTACATGGAAGAAAATCCATCATCGGCCTACATCCTTAATATTTTCGCCAACAGAATAGGGGCAGAAATGGAATGGATTGAAACACAAGAGTCTCTTAGAAAAAAAGACCGCAAATTACGTAGTGTCATGGATGCGATTCCTAATCCAGTATTCCATAAAAATAAATTCGGGAAATACGTGGATATAAATCAATCCTTTAGGTCAATCACTGGACTCTCCGAAGATAAGATCATTTCTAAAAAATCAGTTTCACCCGCCATCGATTTTGATGAAAAAAAAGATTCGGCCTTGCTTGAAAACCCTGGCCGGGTGAGTTATGAATCAGAAACAAGTTTAGGGCACTATCTAATCACAAAATCAACAATCCTCGATGAGCATAACAGGGTTGAAGGGATCGTAGGTTCTGCCGTAGATATAAGTGAATTAAAGAAAGCAGAACTTGAACTAAAAACTAACGAAGAAAAGTACAGAACCCTCTTTTCAGGTGCGAATGATGCCATTTTCATTATGAGTGATGATATGTTCATTGATTGTAATGATAAAACGCTTGAAATGTTTGGGTGCGAACGTGATGAAATCATTGGCCACTCGCCTTATGAATTCTCTCCTGCCACACAGCCCGACGGAAAAGATTCAAAGGTGAAAGCCATACAAAAGATAAATGACGCTCTAGCCGGGAATTCGCAGAACTTCTATTGGAAGCATAAAAAACTTAACGGATTTGAATTCGACGCAGAAGTAAGTTTAAGTGCCCTTTATATTGGCTCAAACTTATATATTCAAGCCATAGTTCGTGATATCACTGAGAAAGAACAACTGGCCCATAACATGGTGGTTCAAAACGAGCGAATGGAGGAAATGTATAAGTATATCTCTTCTACATCAATCTCCTTTCGCGAGCAAATTAATAACTTATTAGAAATAGCCACCAAGTCTCTGGGCATGGAGGTAGGCATACTTAGTAAAATAGAAAATAGCACCTATCATATCATAGATTCTTTTGGGTTGTCTGAAGGTAGCGACATGTCTATGGAGGTGGCCAACACCTATTGCAGTATAACATTCCAAAACAATCGGCTAGTATCAATTACCGACGCAAGTAATTCTGAATATCATAAACATCCTGCCCTGGCCAGGTTTGATTCTCAAGCCTATATTGGAGCACCGTATTGGGTAAAAGGTAAGCGCTATGGTACACTAGCCTTCTTATCGAAAGAACCTGTATCTGATTTTCAAGCGATTGACTTCGATTATGTTCAGATGCTTGCCCAGTGGGTGGGTTCTACCCTCGAGCGATTACAGTTCGAAGAAAACTTATTAGAACGTGATGCGCTGTTAGAAACTATGTTAAGGGAAATCCCTCTTGATTTCTCCGTAAGAAATGCTGAACTCGACATGGTTATTCAGAGTGACATAAGTAAACAATACTGGGGTAATAATGAGGGAAAACCGATAGACTTTAAGGATGTTGACGAAAGGTCTGCAAAAAAATGGCGGAAGATTTTCGATCGGGTACTCAAAGGGGAAGTAATTAAAGGGGAGGATAACGTAACGATTTATAACAAACCCCACCATTTCTATAGCATTGCCTCTCCAGTACGGGTAAAAGATCGAGTAACAGAAGTTATTGTTATCAATCTAGATATCAGTAAGATAAAAGAAACAGAGCACAAGCTGAAACTGCAAAATGAGCAGCTATCGAAACTTAACGAAGAGCTCGATCGATTTGTATATAGCGCTTCTCACGATCTAAGAGCTCCTCTGGCATCGCTACTTGGCCTTATCGATCTGTCAAGCAGGGAGAAAATCGGAGATCCTATCGATCATTATCTGGAGTTGATGTCGAAGAGCATTAATACCATGGATCGTTTTATCGCAGATATTACTGAATATTCACGCAACCTGAGGTTAGAAACGGCGGCAGAAAAAATTGACTTCAAGCGTTTATTTCAAGATTCCTTCGAACACATCCAATTTATGATACCGGGACCAGGAACATTTACCGTTGATATTATAGGCGAAGCTGAATTCTACTCCGATCACGAACGCTTGAAAATGGTTATCAATAACCTGGTTTCGAATAGCCTACGCTATAAATCCAATAATCGTGATCCGAAAATTAAGTTTTCTGTTGTGCTAACACCGAAAAAAGCCCTAATCGAAGTAAAAGACAATGGCTTGGGCATTGAAGAGAAACACTTACCTTATGTTTTTGATATGTTCTATAGAGCAAGCGATAAAAATGTGGGCTCAGGTCTGGGGTTATTTATTGTTAAAGAAACTATCGAAAAGCTTATGGGTTCTGTTGCAATCACCTCTAGCATAAATAAAGGAACAACCGTTAAGATTGAGCTGCCCAATAAGCGTTAAATCAATTGGTTATAATAAATTTATACCCTGCCTTATTCCCTAAAGAATCTACAGCCTGAATCAAATATATCCCGGCATTTAATGCCATTATGTCTAACGATAGTTTTTCGCCTTTCGGTAGGTCTATTGCATCACTTAGAATATTCCCTTTTGTGTCAAAGATGGTAAAGGATACCATTTTGTTTGCGACAAGCTGTAAATGCTCGTCTTTTGATACTGGGTTCGGAAATGTAGAAAGTCGAATCGGCACCTCAATATTTTGCTGATCATCATTAATATTCTTTAGTAAATGGACTCCCCCTGTTCTTAAACCAAGGGCAATAGAAGGCAGTTTTGCGCCTGAAATTTTTGTGGTAGTTATCCTTGTCGAAAAACCAAACGAAGAATTATATTCCTCCATAGTAAGTGTGTCAACCAAAATATTTTCAATTACTTCTGCCCCGTTCTTGTAGTCGCTATAAACCAAGAGCTTGCCGGAATCATCATAAGTGACAAGATCATTTTTGCCATCAGCATTTAAATCGTCGATCGTAACTGATAGATTCCGAGTCATAAAATCCTCAGTAATCCCCAGAAACGAGTCTGTGATCAATTCCCATTGTGGGTTATCAATAGAAGCTCGGTTGATATACTGTGTTAAATTTCCTGCCGATCTTCCTATGAGCATGTTTAACCCTGCATCACCAAAGAAGAAATATGGATTATCGAAGAGAATAAAGTTAGGCGTAGAAAAAACAGCTGAATTAACTGCATTATAAGGTTGAAGAGGATTGTTTGTATACCAATATACCCTAGTAATAGAACTTGTTGAAGTGGACAG
The DNA here is from genome assembly GCA_965368405.1 of uncultured Cyclobacteriaceae bacterium. Taxonomy (GTDB): domain Bacteria; phylum Bacteroidota; class Bacteroidia; order Cytophagales; family Cyclobacteriaceae; genus S012-113. The sequence goes on along the minus strand of CBDUMS010000036.1, from coordinate 7,511 downwards.
AACCAGAATAAGATCCATAGTGCCATCCTGATTCAGGTCTAAGAACTGAGGCTTAATAAATTCATAATCTTCAGCTTCCAGATCAAGGTAATTGCTGTTTTGCAAATTTAAGTTAGGGTTAAGGGCATCCCCCACATTATTAAAATAGTATAACCTCGCTCCGTCAATTTTTGAAGCCGCGCCAATAAACATTTCCTGATCGCCGTCGCCATCCACGTCGGCAAAAGCAGGGCTCGCATTATAGCCAAAATCAATCATTTTGTCTTGGATGAATGAGTTAGATTGCAGTGTATATCCCGTTGCAGTCTTTTTATAGAATAGGTTATTCTGTGAATAATCCGGTATTCCGATATCTGAAAACGTATTATGGTTTACCAGGAGATCTTCCAGTCCATCAAAGTCAAGATCTATATTAAAAGCGGCAGGGTAGTCTAACTGAATTGGGTTATTTTCGATGGGAAAATCGAAGCGAACGCTCGACATAATCGGGCTGCTTACAGAACCTTGATTCTCAAGAAAACCAAAGTTTGTACAATCTTCCTGACCTATAAGTAAATCTTGAGCAGCTCCACCCTGAGGAGAATAGCTCAGAATTGATTTCCCCCCACTATGGAGTAAGCGACCAGAAGAAGGGCACTCCTCCTTGCCAAAAACATAGGTTTCACAAGTGCATTCCTCGAAATCTCCATACCGGTCAGTTTCAAAAACCAAATCCATATCGCATTGCCCTGTTCTCTCGACGCTCATATTTTTATGTAGATTAACCCCTCCCCCTACAGCAAAATCGAAGACCAGTATATCCAAATCGCCATCACCATCGATATCATTAATTGAAGGCAAATCGCCGCTATTTACCTGAAGATTAACTTGGCCACTCCCTCCTTCTGTAAATATTGTGCTATACGTTAACTCCCAAGATAAGGATGCGCCCGAGGAAGTATTCTCATATAGCGACATCCCAAAGAGTGAAGATGTGAATATATCCTGTTTCCCATCGCAATTAAAGTCGCGAAAAAGCACCCAACTCTTAAGGCCGGCGGGCAAAAAATGCTCTAACTGTGGGGTATAATGATAGTTGGAACCATCGCCCAGATAGGTTAATGCCTTATTACTATGCCTGTCAAAAATAACCAGATCAAGAATATCATCTTCATTTAAATGAACCGCATTATACTGTCCTAGATTGAGGCCGCCAGACCACGGCTCCTGTAATTCGCTGCTCTCAAGGGTTACAGGAATGTCCAAATCATACACATACTGGAACTGACCAAAGCCATTCTGCTTAGCAAAGAATATAGAAACAAGGGTGAAAAATAATACTCTGAATCTCATTATCTCAAAAATAGAATATGCATTGTTCTTATTAGTTCGGAAGACATCATTTTTATAATAACGAAAACAGAGTCAAAATAATTACTGAATATTTATCTTAGTTGGATGATTGAAATTTCGGACTTACACAAGCGCTTTCTAAGATCGACGGGCATATGCACGGATACCCGAAAAATTGAAAGCGACAACCTGTTTTTTGCTCTAAAAGGCGATAATTTCGATGGCAACCAGTATGCCGCAAAGGCGCTTGATAATGGAGCTTGCTATGCCGTTGTTGATAGCCCCGATGTGGTACTTGACGATCGCTTTATCCTGGTGAATGATAGTCTTAAAACACTCCAGGATTTAGCCACACATCACCGGCTCTCCCTTAATATCCCAATTTTTTCGCTTACTGGTTCGAATGGCAAAACCACGACAAAGGAGCTTATACGTGAAGTTCTTGCCACAAAATATAAAGTCAGTGCAACTGAAGGTAATCTTAACAATCATATTGGGGTTCCCCTTACTCTTCTTAAAATGACTCCTGAAACTGAAATTGGAGTGGTAGAAATGGGGGCTAACCATGTGGGTGAGATCGCGGCCCTTGCTGAAATTGCCCGACCAGATGCCGGGTTAATTACGAATATTGGCAAGGCGCATCTCGAAGGCTTTGGAGGCTATGAAGGTGTACTCCGTGGTAAAACCGAGCTTTATAATTTTATCATTAAAGCTAAGGGGCAAATTTTCATTAATTCTGATGACGCTGTTCTAATGAATATGGCTAAACGTATGATAGAGCCAAAGTTTTACAATAATCCAGGTGATTTCCTGGAATGCGAAATGATTGCATCGAGTCCTTTCGTAAAATACAAATCCGAGAATGGAACTCTTGTTGAAACTCAACTAATTGGAGAATACAACTTTAAAAACATAGCCGCCGCATTATGCGTTGGTAAGTACTTTGAAGTCGATTTGAGTGATGCAAACGAGGCTATTGCTTCCTATATTCCTGAAAACAACCGATCGCAGATTAAAATTACCGAACGTAACAAAATAATTCTGGACGCTTATAATGCTAACCCTAATTCCATGCATGGTGCTTTGGATAACTTGGCCGCAATGGAACATCCTAAAAAAGTTGCCATACTAGGCGATATGTTTGAATTAGGGGCTGACGAAGCTTTAGAACACGAGTCATTGATGAATATTGCCATCTCATTGAATCTGGATCAAGTCTTGGTCTGTGGTAAAGCGTCCTTTAAGGCAGCTTCAGATAAACCCGGGATTCACGCATTTAGTGATAGGGCAAAACTCGTTGAGTATTTAAATCAAAACCCCATCAACGATGCGCTTATACTGATTAAAGCATCGCGTGGAATGGCATTAGAAGTCTTAATAGACTCTTTATAATATGAAATCTAAAATGCTCAATAAAATTCTTTTTGCCATTGGACTACTGCTGTACGTATCTACTGGAGTTAATGCACAAGAAGTAGTGAATACTTCTGGAGAGAAAAACCACAAACATTCCATTACTGTTGTTTTAGGCCACACTCATGTACCCAGAGGAGTTCCCGCTGCACCGGATGGAGGTGCATTAATTGTGCCGTCATGGGGCATAAACTACGACTTTCGCATTGCCAAAAAATGGTCGATTGGTGTTCATGCCGATATGGAGATTGCGACTTATATTATTAAGGGGAGTGATGGCACTGAGTTGGAGCGTAAAAGGCCTACAATAATTTCTGTTGCTTTAGGATATAGGCCCTGGAAAGGCTTGGTTGTTGGACTTGGTTTTGGAAACGAGTTTGAAACCCACGAAAATTTTCTCGTTTATCGCTTTGGCCTTGAATACGCCTTTGAATTTTCTCATGACTGGGAAATTGCACCAGGTCTTACCTATGATATAAAAGAAAGCACCTATGATTCCTGGACTATTGGCCTTGGAGTGGTAAGGAGGTTCTAATGAAATTCTCTAATTAAGTAAACAGGGTTACAAAACAAATTCAAGTTGTTTCTCTCGTACTATGATTATCTAGAATAACTATTAACGAATGTAAGGTTCATGACCAAAGTACTATACTTGGCAAATACCATCTTATTATCCATTTAAAAATCTAATTGAAGGGAAAAATCGCACCTGCTTTTTGTTGCTTATCCTAATCGTATTCACTAAGATGATTAACGCATTAAAGAAGTACATTACTGCAATTGGCGTTAAAAATGTAAGCAAGGTGAGGTTTTCTAAAAAATCGATCTTCTTAAAAAGAAGCAATACCGCTGGAATAAAAAAGAGTACAATTGTCCAGGTAATCTCGAAGTTGATCAAACCACTAGCGTTTTTATTGATGTTTATTAGTTTGTCCTTTTTTGATATCCAGAGAATAAATGGCACTAAAATGCCGAGGAGTGGGAAGAATAAGAATGTAAGTGCCGAAAGATTCAGAAAAATTAAGTATTTGTTATCTTCTTTAATTGCCCAATCAATCAGATCGTCAGGATTTAAATTCAAGGCATTCGATAATCTTTTAAGGGTATCTCCTGTAGGGTTTGTTTCACCATATTCAATACGTTGAATTGTCCTCAGGCTTAGGCCTGATTCTTCAGCAAGAACATCTTGAGACATTCCTTTCTGATTTCTAAAATCTTTTAGCTTCGTTGCTAAATGGCTCTTATTCATATAATTAATTTAGCATTTCTTTTAAACTACTACAGCCTTTCTTTTTTTCATGATTACTAGGGTTAAGGCACCTAATAAAAATCCCGGTATGATTTGAACAAGCGATCCGTATAGTAGCTGACCAACAAGTGCTTGTACCCAATTATCAAAAATATCATAATGAGTACCAAGTTCCCATGTCTTCGTAATCCACCAAAGTATAAAAACTGGAATCCGAGAAATTGGTGAAAAAATAATCAAACTCAATAAGAGTATCCAGTATGGTTTCTCAAAATCAACTAATCTAATTCCCCAGTACACTGCTATTACTAGTGTTAACCAAAGTAAGCCAATAATGAAGATCACATTTTCTGGTAGCCCCAGCAGCTCAAGAGCAAAACGGGTTGGTGTCAGAAAAAACGAAATAATTATTGGTACTTTAATAAGGGCGAGTACTTGCTGAACGGTTCCTTTTTTTAAAATGCTTACGTTGCTATAGTTTTTCATCTTCGGTGTTTATCTGCCTCGAACAAAAGAACACCAGAATGCCGAAGATCTTAATGTCATGTTGATGACATCTTTACGTCATCTATGCTACAATTAGCAAATAAGGATTTACGCGTCTTATTATTAGCCCTTAGGAGAATAATAATTTCCATAAAATAGGACATAAATCGCTATTGACTCTATTGGAAATCTACTCAGGTAAAATATTTATAACCTATATCGGGATGATGGAATTATAATAGGAAACGATAATTAATAGATGCTAAAGCAGATTTACGATCTCCTATTAAGCCCCACTCTGTTCTAACCATCCATCGTTTGTTAAACTGAAACTGTGCACCAAATACACCATTCCATTCTTGCAATACCTGTTTATCCATGCCATATCGAACAGTTGCAGAGCCATCAAGATTGTCTATCCTATCGACAATGCCAGGAATTGGTGTTTGATTGACGGCAGCCTGCTGAAGTGGCGTTAATCCGTTATACCAGCTGTTATAATCTCCAACAAACTGATCTTTATTATCCCATACTTCAGATGGCAGGGCATCAATCAATTGAATTTGGCCACTAGTTGCTGATTCCATTCGTGCTCGCATACCGCCAGCCCAAAGGGCGAAATTTCTATCAGGGTGACGATCGAAAGTAAATGTTTTACCAACCCTTATTCCAAATACACCAACATTTACTGCTCTATCAAGCAACTCTGGTTTATTCCATGTCCAGTTCCCATCCAATGACATCCATAATGGGCCAATCCCAAACGCTCCCATGACACCAACCCCGAGAGTTCTTAGGTTTTGGGAAACAACTGAAGTCAGCGGAACTGGTGCGACTAACCGTACGGTGGTTTCTGAGCTACCATAGCCAAACAAACCATAGAGGTTTAAAAAAGGAAAAATCCAGATATCTGGGCGAACGTTAACGGTGTAGGACCTGTTCGTATTTTCTCCAAACTGGATAAAATCATCCACATTGGTTAAAGGAACATCTAAGTTATCCGTCTTTAAGCCAAGCTGCATATTGTTTATCAATACGCCCTGATCCATGATTAAAAAATTACCCATAACACCCACTGGGTACGGGATATCAAAACCCGCCTTATACGCCTTCTGCCCTAGTATTGGGAAGATATAATCATAGTTTACTTGTTTTAAACTATCTGTATAAGCTTGTTCTGCATTCGATACCTTCCGAGTGGCATATTGAGCAGAGCAGACCATCGGTAATAAAAGAATGATAAAAACATGAAGAAATGACTTCATAGAATCTCAGTTTCCTTAAAACAGGTTCAGGATATCATTCCCAATAACAAAGGCCATAAGAGCGAGCAAGAATATCATACCAGCTTTTTGCGCCATTTCCAGGAATTTATCGCCAGGTGCTCTCCCTGAAATAATTTCGTAACTTAAGAACATTACATGACCACCATCAAGTGCTGGAATCGGTAAAAAGTTCATGAAAGCAAGAATCATGGATAATAAGCCTGTTAAGTTCCAGAAACGCTCCCAGTTCCAAGTGCCTCCAAATACGCGCGCAATACCAATAGGTCCCATCATCGATTTGGTTGGGTTAATTTTCCCGGAAATCATTTTGCCTAAACCCTTAATATTTATCCAAACTGCATTAAACGCCTTATCCGTTCCTTTAACCACAGCTTCACCAAAACCATACTGTTCGTAAGAGGCTTCCAACAAAGGAACTGGCAAGAACCCAATAACCCCGTCTTCGGGCATTTTACCCTCTAAAACCTCTGTTTTGCCATCGCGAACAATATGTAACTCGAATGGCTCACCAATGTATTTCAGTTTTTCCGCTTCAAAATCGTTAAAGTATGGCAGTTCCTGTCCGTTCAAGGCAATAATTCTATCGCCTTCCTGCAGGCCAATGCGCTCTGCTTCACTACCCTTACTAATCTGGCCGACCTCAAAGGGGGTAAGCATATCAATAAATTTTCCGGCACTCTCTCGTGACGATAGTTTTTCTATTAAATCATCGGGTATGGCTACCGTTAATTCTTCGCCATTGCGAACTACATTATAATAAACGTTGGTTCCTAGTAAGGTTGCACCGCCTGTTAGTTCATCAAATCGATAAACCTCCTGATCGTTCACACCAACAATTCTATCCCCTGTTTTAAGTCCTATTTCCTGCCCTATCTCATGGGCAACAATACCATACTTATTCACCTCATCGAGGGTATAAAAACTATCACCATAGGAGTACACCAAAGCGATAAAGATTACGATACCGGTAATTACGTTTACAATAATTCCACCCATCATTACAATAAGCCTTTGCCAAGCTGGCTTAGAGCGAAATTCATAATCTTTAGGGGGTAGCTTCATCGCCTCTTTATCCATCGACTCATCAATCATTCCGGATATTTTCACAAAACCTCCTAGCGGTATTGCGCCTAAGGAGTATTCAGTCTCTCCATATTGAAATCCGAAAATCTTTGGCGGGAAGCCTATAGAATATTTTTCTACTCGCATCCCAAATACCTTTGCAGCTATTAAGTGACCTGCCTCATGCAACCCTACCAAAATAGATAAGCTCAGAATAATCTGAGCTGCCATTATTATCCCCTCCATTAATTAATATATTCTAATGTTCTAATTCTTATTTCTTTGTCTGTTTCCACATAATCTTCAAGTTGCGGCGATGATATGAACGGAATTTTTCCTATCGATGTTTCCACAATCTCAGACATTTGTAAAAAACCAATTTTATCCTTTAAAAAAGCTTCAACTACTACCTCATTCGCTCCATTTAGCGCACAAGGAATATTCCCCCCTTTTGCCATGGCCTCATAGGCTAAGTGCAAATTTCGAAAACTATTTATATCGGGTTGTTCAAAACTTAGCGCTGGATAATTCGCAAAGTTAAACCTTTCAAAGTCAGATATCAATCGATTAGGATAAGATAATGCATACTGAATCGGTAATTTCATATCAGGAAGGCCCATCTGTGCCTTCATCGACCCATCCTCGAATTGCACAATAGAATGAATAATGGACTGTGGGTGAAC